>JAOUHR010000203.1 GCA_029884515.1 Gemmatimonadota bacterium | reverse complement strand
GACGAACTGCAGCGACCGCCTGATCAGGTCGGTGTGGCCGTTCGTGATCGGGTCGAAGCTTCCCGCGTAGAGCGCGACTTTCGGCATCTCAGCTGTCCATGCGAAGGATGGTGATCGCGGTGCCACCGTACACGCGACGGTCGGCGGTGGTGCCCGGCGGTCCGGCGGCCGCGTCCGGCAAGGTGGTGCCCGCCGCGTGCTCCACGCCAAAGATCGCCGCGAACGGCGCCCGGAGCCAGCACGCCGCCAACGCCACCGCGGTGTCGTCCCCGTACGGCGGGTCCGCGAACGCCACGTCCCAGCGCGGCGCGCCCGCCTCGCGCTCGGTGACGAACCGCACGGCCTCGGCCCGGTGCACCGTGGCACGGGAGCCGGCGCCGAGGACCTGGAGGTTGCGCCGGAGCGTCGTCAGCACGCGGGGCTCGCGCTCCACGAAGTCGCAGTGCGCCGCGCCGCGGGAGAGCGCCTCGAGGCCGAGCGCGCCCGAGCCGGAACAGAGGTCCAGCACCCGCGCGCCATCGAGGGCGGGCGCCACGATGCTCATCCACGCCTCGCGCACGCGGTCGGCCGTCGGGCGCACCGCACCGGCGGGCACGGCGATCCGCCGCCCGCGCCACTCGCCCGCGACGATGCGGAGTTCAGGCATCCGTCCCGGCTGCCGCGCGGAAGTCCTGCAGCACCGCCTGCAGCGTGCGTGTCCCGCGGTACTCGTTCACGTCGAGGCGGTACGCGATGTCCACCCGGGCGCCCGCACGCAACTCGGCGGCGCGGGGGGCGAGCCCCCAGCCCACGCCGTCCATCGGGCCGCGCCCCGTCTGCAGCGCGACCTTGATGCCATCCGTGCCGATGCGGCGCGGCGGGGTGCTCACCTCCACGTCGCGCGCGACCAGCACGGGGCCCGGGTTGCCCACGCCGAACGGCTCGAGGTGTCGCAGGGCGCGCTCGAACGCCTCGTCCGCCTCGTCGAGCGGCAGGTCGAGGTCGGTGCGGAGCCGCGGCACCAGGTCCTCGGCGGTGAGCCGTTCGCGCGCGATCGCGTTGAAGCGCTCGCGGAACTCCGGGATTCGCGACGCCTCGATCGTGAGTCCGGCGGCCGCCCGATGTCCGCCGTACTTCACGAGGAGGTCGCCGCAGGCGAGGAGCGCCGCATGGAGGTCGAAGGCGCCGATCGAGCGGCCGCTTCCCTTCCCGACGCCGTCCTGGACGGCGATGAGCATCGCCGGCCGTCCCGTGCGCTCCACCACGCGTGAGGCCACGATCCCGATCACCCCGGCGTGCCATGCGGAGGACTCGAGGACGATCCCCCACGTCGCGTCGAGGTCCATCGCGTCGATGCGGCTGCCGGCCTCGTCGAGGATCGCGCGGTCCATCTCCTGGCGCTCGACATTCAGTTCCTCGCACTCCCGTGCGATGCCGTTCGCGGTCGCCTCATCCTCGGCGAGCAGGAGCTCCACGCCGCGGATCGCCTGCCGCAGCCGGCCGAGCGCGTTGAGGCGCGGCGCCAGGGTGTAGCCGATGCGGCCCGCCGTGAGCGGCTTCCCGTCGAGGCGGGCGGCGCGGATGAGCGCCCGCAGCCCGAGGTTCGTCGTCTCCTGCATGCGCCGGAGCCCGAGCCGGGCGAACACCCGGTTCTCGCCCCGCAGCGGCGCCACGTCGGCGATCGTCGCGAGCGCCACCAGGTCGAGCATCTCGTGCACGGCCTGCTCGTCACCATCCAGCCGGCGCGTGACGGCGAGTGCGAGCTTGTACGCGACGCCGACGGCGGCGAGGTCCTTGTCGAGGGATCCGCAGTCCGGGCGACGCGGGTTGATCACCGCGAACGCCGTCGGCAGCGGGCCGCCCGGCAGGTGGTGGTCGCTGATGATGAGGTCCACGCCCATCGCGCGGAGCGCGTCCGCGGCCGGGTGCGCCGTCGTCCCGCAATCGCAGGTGAGCACCACCCGCGCGCCGGCCGCCCGCGCCGCCTCGACACCCGCCGGCCCGAGGTCGTAGCCGTCGGTCATCCGGTTCGGGATGAAGGGCACCACGGACGCGCCGAGCCGGCGGAGCGCACGCGTCACCAGCGCCGTCGAGCAGATCCCGTCGACGTCGTAGTCGCCGTGGACGAGGATGACCTCCCCCTCACGCACCGCCGCGGCGAGCCGGTCGGCGGCGCGCGGCAGGTCGCACAGCAGTTCGGGCGACTCGACGTGTTCGAGCTCGGGACGGAGGAACCGTTTCGCTTCGTCCACCGAGGCGATCCCGCGGGCGGCGAGGAGCCGGCAGATCGCGAGCGGCACCGCGGCCTGGCCCGCACGATCACCATTGGGGCGGAGCGCGGCAGCCAGCGCTTCGGCGACCCCGGCCGGCGCCGGCGCCGGAGGCAGCCAGCGTGCCGGCGGTCGGAGCCGACTCACACCGCGTGGTACATCAGCACCCCGCACACCTCGCAGAGCTCGATGGACGTGCCGGACATCATCGAATGCCGGCGCTGCATCGGGATGGCCGTGTCGCAGGCACCGCAGGCCAGGGCGTTGAGCGGCACCACCACGTGCACGCGCTTCCGGTTGCGGATGCGGTCGTACCGGTTGAGCAACGCATCGGGCACCGCCTTCGCCGCCTCCGTCCGCTTCGCCTGCGCCGCGGCGAGCTCCTTGTCGTACTCGTCGCGCTCGGCGGCGACCTCGGCGCGGGCCGTCACCTGCTCGGCCTCGAGCTCGGCGAGCTCCTTGGTGGCGCCGTTCAGCACGCCGCGCATCTCCTCGAGCTTGCGGTTGAGCGAGAGGAGGTCGCTCTCCTCGCCGGCGACGATCTTCTTCGCCTGCTCCATCTGCGCGGCGGCGGCGGTCGCCTGCCGCATCGTCTTCACGTTGTCGAGCTGGGCCTGGTTCCGCTCGATGAGCTGGCGATGCTCCTGGATCTTGTCGCGCAGGAACGCCTGCTTCTTCTCCTCCGCCTCCACCAGCGCCGACTGCCGCGCGATGGTGTCCACGATGCGCTGCTTGCGCGTGTCGAGTTCCTGGATGCGCGGCGCGAGCGCCGCGAGTTTCGTCTCGAGTTCGTGGATCGCGAGATCGTCGGACTGGAGGTCGAGCAGGGCCTGGATATCGGACATTCGATGAAAGGTGTGGTGGGTGAATGGTTCGCGGCAGGGGGGCGGTGGATCGGCGTGCGCATCAGCGCCGGCGCCGGACGCTCCCCCAGTGTTGTACGCCGAGCGCGCGCTTCTCGTCGCTGAGTCGCTTGATCGCGAGATTGAGCGCGTCCTTCTCGTCGGGGGCGGCGAGCGGGAGGAGGGATTCCAGCGCCCGCAGCCGGGAGTCCACGCCGCGCGCGCGGAGCTGCCGCACCGCGTCGGCGATGGTGGCAGGGGCGTCCACCACCGCGTCCCGCTCGCCGCGCAGGTCCTCATACACCCGCACGGCGAGGGGTTCGAGCCGGTCCGCGAGCGCGTCCGGTGTCGCATCCGGCCCCGTGGCCATCACCGCCTCGTAGATCTGCCCGTAGATCGGGTCGCGCCAGACACCGGACGTCTCGTCCACCAGCGCCTCGGCCTCCCCCGCCCCGCCGGGCACCTCCTCCTCCTCGAGCTTCCCGACCTCCTCGATCACCTGGTCGTGGTACCTTGGCTGGGTGAGGAGCACGCGGAGCAGCATCTGCTCGGCACTGCCTTTCTCGACCATCGAGCGGTACGGGCCCGGCGGCAGTTCCTCAGCCAGGCCCGCTCCATCCGGCACCGGACCGGGATCACCCGGATCCCGCGCGTCCACCACCGGCGCGGCTGCGCGGCGGCGCTGCGCGCCGCGCCGCACCACGTGGAGTTCGGCGAGCAGCACCTCGCGCGCCACGCCCGCCGCCTCCGCCGCGCGCGCGAGGTAGAGGTCGCGCGTCACGGGGTCGCTCGCGGCGCGGATCGTGGGCAGCAGCCGGTCGAGCGCGCGCCGCTTGTGCTGCAGGTCGGTGAACCACCCGGCCCGCTCGAGCAGCTGCACCTTCCGGTCGAACACGTCGAGCGCGCCCTCGAGGAGCGTGTGCACGCCGTCGGCGCCCTGCCGGCGCGCGAACGTGTCGGGGTCCTCTCCCTCCGGCAGTGTCACCACCCGCACCTCGAGCCCCTTGGCGAGGAGCACGTCCGCCGCGCGGAAGGTCGCCTTCTGCCCGGGGCCGTCCGAGTCGTAGAGCACGAACACGTGCCGTGAGTACTTCCCGAGCAGCTCGGCCTGCTGGTCCGTGAGCGACGTGCCCATCGGGGCGACGACGCTCTCGATGCCCGCGGCCACCAGGCGCAGCACGTCGAAGTAGCCCTCCACGAGGATCACGCGGTCGTCGCGACGGATCGCGTTCCGCGCCTGGCCGAGGTTGTAGAGGAGGCGCCCCTTGGAGAAGACGCCGGACTCGGCGGAGTTGAGGTACTTGGGTTCGCCCGGTCCGAGCAGGCGACCGCCGAACCCCACCGTGTGGCCCGAGGGGTCGAGGATCGGGAAGATCAGCCGGTCGCGGAAGCGCGGCCGCGGCTCCTCCTGCTCCTCGCGCTGCACGAGGAGTCCGGCCTCGAGCAGCCGCGCGTCGTCGAAGCCGAGGCCGTTCAGGTGCGCCCGCAGCGCGCCCGGCTCGCGCGGGGCGAACCCCATGCCGAAGCGCTCGGCGAGCGCACGGGGCACCTCTCGGCCGGCGAGGTAGTCGCGTGCCGCCGCGCCGGCCGGCGTATCCCAGAGCGTGCGCTGGAAGAACTCCGACGCGGTCGCCTGCAGCTCCCACATCGGTTCCCGCGGGTCGGGCCCCTCGCGCTTGCGGTCCACCTCGGGCACCTCGATCCCCGCCTTCGCGCCGACGTACTTCACCGCCTCCACGAAGCTCATCCCGAGCCGCTTCTGCACGAAGGTGAACAC
>JAOUHR010000202.1 GCA_029884515.1 Gemmatimonadota bacterium | reverse complement strand
TCACCGAGCTGCCGATCACGCCCGAGAAGCTCCTTGCGGGCCTGAAGGCGCGACGCGCCGCCGCGGGTGCGTCCACCAGCGAGCGGCAGAGAGGTGCGCGATGAGGAGGCCGAAGCCGGCGAAGGCGCTGGCCTCGCCCCGGCGCCGGAGTGCCGCGACCGAGCAGCGGCGCGAGCGCCTGCTCAGTACCGTGGCGGAGTTGATCGCCGCGCGAGGGTTCGAGGCGACGTCGATGCGCGACGTGAGCGACGCCATGGGGGTGAGTCCCGCGTCGCTCTACTACCACTTCAGGAGCAAGGAAGACCTGCTCTTCCAGATCCAGTTCCGGACCTTCGCCGCGCTCCTGAAGGCGCAGGAGGAGGTGGCGAACGCGCCGGGGACGGTCGAGGAGCGCTTCGGCCGCCTGCTGATCGGCCACCTCGCCTTCTTCTCGAGTCACCCCAACGAACTCAAGGTGTGCACCTATGAGATCGAGTCGCTGGGCCCTGAGCTGTTCGAGCAGACCGAGGCGCTCCGCCGCCGCTACCACCGCCTGCTCAGCGAGGTGGTCGCGGAGTTCATGGACGGTCGGGTGCCGGGTGCGTCGCTGGAAGCGAGGAGTCGGCACGCCTCGCTGTTCGTGTTCGGAATGCTGAACTGGATCTTCATGTGGTACGACCCGGCGCGTCACGGCTCGGTCGAGGAGATCGGCGAGGAGATGATCGACCTCGCCCTCAACGGACTACGCGCGCGATGACGGGGGAACGACGCATGCAGTTCACGGACGTATGGCTGCCCTATGGGGCGTACTGGACGTCGCCGTTCGTGGCGTGGCAAGGGAGCTTCGCGGGCCTCGCGCCGATCCCGCTGGCGGCCGACCTCGCCCGCCGGACGCTCGGGGAACGCGGGATCGACGGCGCGCAGATCCACGGCGTCTGCTTCGGCACCACGGTGCCCAGTCGACACTCGTTCTACGGCGCGCCGTGGTTCGCCGCGCTCGCCGGGCTCGAGCACGTGACGGGTCCGACGATCAACCAGGCGTGCGCGACGTCAGTGCGGTGCGTCGTGCAGTCAGCGATGGAACTGCAGATGGGGAGTGGCACCGCGTGGCTGGCCGCCGCCGCTGACCGGACGAGCAACGGCCCGCACGTCTACTACCCCGATCCGGGCGGGCCCGGAGGCACGGGCGTCGCCGAGAACTGGGTGCTCGACAACTTCGGCCACGACCCGCATGCGGGCAACTCGATGCTGCAGACGGCAGAGAACGTGGCGCGCGAGGCAGACATCAGCCGTGCGGCCCAGGAGGAGATCGCGCTGCTGCGCTACGCCCAGTACGCGCGCGCGCTCGCCGATGACGGCGCGTTCCTCTCGCGGTTCATGGTGCGCCCGGTGGAGGTGCGCGATGCGCGCGGCCGCAAGGTGCTGACGACGGTCACCGGCGATGAGGGCGTCTTCCCAAGCACCGCCGCCGGGCTCGCCGCGCTCCGCCCGGTGCAGGCGGATGGCACCGTGACGTTCGGCACGCAGACCCACCCGGCCGACGGCAACGCCGGCATCGTCCTCGTGGCCGGTCGCGATCGCGCGCGGGGTCTCGCTCGCACGAGCGGTATCGACGTGCAATTGCTCGCGTACGGCGAATCGCGGGTCCGGCGCGGGTTCATGCCGATGGCGGTGGTGCCAGCCGCCCGCATGGCGCTCGAACGCGCCGGACTCACGGCCGCCGATCTCGCGAGCGTGACGTCGCACAACCCGTTCGCCGTGAACGACGTCTATCTCAGCCGCGAGCTGCCGTTCGAACCCGAGCGGATGAATCGACACGGCAGTTCGCTCGTGTGGGGTCATCCCCAGGGTCCCACCGGTCTGCGGGGGATCATCGAGCTGGTCGAGGATCTCGTCGAGCTCGGTGGTGGCTACGGACTCTTCACCGGCTGCGCGGCCGGCGACAGCGCGGCGGCCCTCACACTCAAGGTCAGCGTCAACTGACCGCCCATGCACGACCAGGAGAGGAGGAACCAATGAGCAAGTTCCACTCGATGGCCGCCGGCGACTTCGGATTCAAGGACATCCTCTACGAGAAGCGGGATCAGGTCGCCCGCATCACGCTGAACCGTCCCGACGTCTACAACTCGTACCGGACGGAGACGCTGCGCGAGCTGATCACGGCATTCGAGGACGCCTCGAACGACGATGCCGTCGGCGTGATCGTGTACACCGGCGCCGGCGACAAGGCGTTCTGCACCGGCGGTGACGTCAAGGAGTATGCCGACCTCTACACCAAGCGTCCGCGCGACTACTGGAAGTACATGGGGCTCTTCAGCCGGTACATCGAGAGCATCCTGCGCACCGGGAAGGTCACGATCGCCCGCATCAACGGGATGGCCGTCGGTGGCGGCAATGAGTCGCAACTCGCCTGCGATCTCGCGGTGATGGCGGACGACACGTACCTCGGGCAGGTGGGGACGAGCGTCGGCAGCGTGGCAGCCGGCGGTGCGACGCAGTGGCTCTCGATCACGGTGGGCGACCGGCGCGCGCGGGAGATGCTCTTCCTCAATCCGAGGGTCCCGGCGCAGCAGGCGCTCGAGTGGGGGCTGGTGAATCGCGTGGTCCCCCGCGCGCGGCTCGACGCCGAGCTGCAGACGCTCATCAACGGATGCCTCGAGAAGTTCCCCGAGTGCACGCGCTACACCAAGGCGCAGGTCAACTACTGGAAGGAGCAGTCCTGGTACTCGACGATCGGCCACGCGCGCGACTGGCTCTCGACGCACTTCACGACGGTCGAACCGTACGAGGGCATGCAGGCGTTCGTCGAGAAGCGAAAGGTCGACTTCGCGGGACTGCGGAAGCGGGCGGCGGATGGCGGCAGCACCGAGTTCCTCTGGGGCCCGTACACGCAACGCTGCGGCGCCTGCGGGGCGAACGGGATCCCCGAGGCGTTCACCTTCTGCGGCGAGTGCGGCGTCGCATTGACCAGCGGATGAGCGACGCGCTGCAGGGTCTCGGGGCGCTGGTGACGGGGGCCGGGCGCGGCATCGGCGCTGCCATCGCCCGCGCTCTCGCGCGTCGCGGGGCTCGTGTGGCGCTGGTGGACATGGCGCAGGTGGATGCGGCCGAGGCGGTCGCCGGGGAGATCCGCGCGGCCGGCGGGGGGGCGCTCGCGCTGCGAGCGGACGTCACACGGTTCGACGATGCAGAGGCCGCGGTGAAGCGAGCGGTCGCGGAGCTGGGCCGTCTCGATCTGCTCGTCTGCAACGCGGGGATCACGCGCGACGGCGCGAGCTGGAAGATGTCCGAGCAGGCGTGGGACGCCGTCATCGACGTCAACCTGAAGGGTTGCTTCGCCTTCTGCCGCGCCGCGACGCCGCTCTTCCGGGCGCAGAAGAGCGGACGCATCGTCACCATCGCCTCGATCAATGGGCTCCGCGGGAAGTTCGGGCAGTCCAACTATGCCGCATCGAAGGCGGGTGTGATCGGCCTGACGAGGGCGCTGGCGCGCGAGCTGGGTCCGTCGGGCGTCACGGTCAACTGCGTGGCACCCGGCATGGTGCGCTCCGAGATGACGGCCCAGCTGCCACCGGAGGTTCTCGCGCGCGCCATCGACGAGTCCGCGCTCGGACGCATCGGCGAACCGGAGGACGTGGCATCCGCCGTGGCGTTCCTGTGCTCACCGGACGCGAGGCACATCACCGGTGTCGTGCTGCCCGTCGACGGAGGCCAATGTGCCTGATCCCGGCGGACGCATGAAGGATCAAGCGGCAGTGGAGCACGGTGCGGCGCGGAGCGGCGTGCGCTCCGCGGTGCGCGACGACGTGCTGTACGTCACGCTGGACGCGCCGCCGGTGAACGTGATGACCGGCGCGATGATGGGTGAGTTGTCCGACGTGCTCGCACGGGGGAACGCCGACGCCACGTTGAAGGCCATCGCGCTCGACGCGGTGGGCAAGGCGTTCTGTGCGGGCGCCGACGTGGGTGAGCACAGACCCGAGCAGGCGCCGGCGATGATCGCCGGATTCAGCCGCCTCTTCCGCGCGTTGGGGGCGAGCGAGCTCCCGGTCGTGATGGCGGTCGACGGCGCGGCGCTCGGCGCGGGCTTCGAGCTGGCGTTGATGGCGGACATCCTCGTCGCCAGTGAACGCGCGACGTTCGGCCAGCCGGAGATCCGCCTGGGCTTCTTCGCACCCGTCGGGGTCGCGTGGCTCGCCGCGCGCGTGGGCGTGGCCCGTGCCGTCGAGATCACGAGCACGGGGCGCACCTACACGGCGGGCGAGATGCACGCGATGGGCCTCGTCTCGCGGCTCGTGCCACCGGAGCGGCTGTCCGACGAGCGCGAGCAGATCCTCGGCGACCTGCGACGGGCGAGTCCGGTGGTGATGCGGATGAACGTGCGACTCACGCGGGCCCTGGCCGGTCGACCGTTCGAGGAGGCGCGCGTGGAGGCGGAACGAGTGTTCCTGGGGGAGCTGATGGCGACGGACGACGTCCGCGAGGGCATCGCCTCGTTCTACGAGAAGCGTCGTCCGGTGTGGCAGAACCGGTAGGAGGTGGCATGCGGATCCTCGTCGTGGGTGCAGGAGCCCTGGGTGGCTTCGTCGGTGCCGGTCTCTCGAGGATCGGCGCCGACGTGACGCTGTTCACCAACAATGCGGCCCGCGCTGCCCTGCTGGACACCGCCGGCCTGCGGATCACGAGCGTGGGCCAGGACGAGATCAGCGTGCCCGTGCACGTCGTGACGTCGGTGGAGGGACTCGCCGCGTTCGACCTGGTATTCGTTGCCGTGAAGACGTACCAGACCGAGGACGCCCTCGAGGCCGTACTCGCCGCGACGGGCCCCGGCACGCGCTTCCTCACCATGCAGAACGGCATCGGCAACGCCGAACGGATCGCCGCGATGGTGGGTGCGGAACGCGTGCTCGTCGGGATCACCTACCACAGCATCCAG
>JAOUHR010000201.1 GCA_029884515.1 Gemmatimonadota bacterium | reverse complement strand
CGAGGCGGAACTGCTTCACGCGCTTCTCGCGCTGCAACAGGGTGTTCACGCGTTCGCGGAGCGCGCCCGTTCCCTTGCCGTGGATGATGCGCAGCACGGCGAGGTCGGCGCGGACGGCCGCGTCGAGCGCCTGCACCACCGCCTCGTCCACCTCGTGCACGCGCATCCCGCGCACGTCCACCTCGGGGCGCGCCGTCTCCTCCGGCACGTCGATGAGGGCGACCTCCACGCGCTCCTCGCGCAGGTGGCGCGCACTCAGGCGCCGAAGCGAGGCGAAGGGCACGGTGAGCTTCATCGCGCCGACGACGACCACGGCATCGTCGCCCCGGCGCTCGAGGAGCTGGCCGGTCTTGCCGCCGAGCGTCGCCACCGCGACCGCGTCGCCGATCGCGAGCGCCACGCCACGCGCATCCGCGGGCTCGGCGCCGGTCGCATCCGCACGTGCGTCCGCGCGCGCGCGCACCGCGTTCCGTTCCTCCTCGTCGAGCCGCTCGAGCGCCTCCTGCTCGGCCGCCGCCCCCGCTTCGATGGCGCGGCGCGCGTCTGCGCCTGCGGCGTCCAGCGCCTCCGCCCCCGCGTCCTTGAGCGCGCGCAGGGTGCGTTCCACCTCACGGCGCGCGTCGAGCAGGTGCCGGCGCGCCTCCGCGCGCGACTCGCGCTCCACGTCGCGCTCCTTCGTGCGCACCGCGTGCTCGCGCTCACCCACGCGCGCGGCGCGCTGCTGCAGGTCCGCCTGCTGTTCGGCGACCTCCGCCTCGCGTTCGGCGAGCGCCGCGGCGCGACGCTCCACGTCCGCGAGGAGCGCGGTGAGGTCGCGCTCGATGCGCGGCACGCGCTCCTCGGCGCGCGCGAGCACGGCGGCCGGCATCCGGAGCCGCTGCGCGATCGCGAGCCCGTACGAGCGGCCGGGGATCCCCTTCACGAGCCGATAGGTGGGCTCGAGCCGCTCGGCGTCGAACTGCAGCGAGGCGTTCACCACGCCCGGCACCTCGCCCGCGAGGTCCTTGAGCGCGCCCAGGTGCGTCGTGGCGATCGTCGTGGTCCCGCGCGCCGTGAGCGCCTCGAGGATCGCGCCGCCCAGCGCGGCGCCTTCCAGTGGATCGGTGCCGGAACCGAGTTCGTCCACGAGCACGAGCGCGTCGCTCGACGCGTGCTCGAGGATCTCGGTGAGGTGCTTCAGGTGCGCGCTGAACGTGGAGAGCGAGGCCGCGAGGCTCTGCTCGTCGCCGATGTCCGCGAACACGTCGTCGAAACAGGGCAGCCGGCTCTCGGGCCCCACCGGCGCCGGGATGCCGCTCTGCACCATGAGCGAGCAGAGTGCGAGCGCCTTGAGCAGCACCGTCTTGCCGCCCGTGTTGGGGCCGGAGACCAGCAGCGTGCGCTCGTCCGCCGTCATCTCGAGGTCGAACGGCACCACCGCCACGCCCTGCGCGAGCAGCAGCGGATGCCGGCCGTCGCGCACGTGGAAGCCCTCGCGCGCCGCGACCAGCTCGGCGTCGGCGCAGCGCGCCGCGAGCCCGTACCGGGCGCGGCCATAGAGCGAGTCGAGCGTGATGAGCGCGTCGAGTGCGCCCATCAGCGCCTCGCGCTCCGGCCGCAGCTCATCGGTGAGCGCGCGCAGGATCCGCTCGCACTCCTCCACCTCGTCGCCCTCGAGCTCGCGGATCCGGTTCCCCGCCTCGACCGCCGCGGGTGGCTCCACGAAGAGTGTCTGCCCCGACTGCGAACTGTCATGCACGATGCCGCCGAGCGTGCCGCGCCCCTCGCGCCGGACGGGGATCACGTAGCGCCCGTTCCGCAGCGTGACCGAGGCGTCCTCCACGCGGTGATTCGCCTCCAGCTTCGACATCAGCCGCTCGAGCAGCCGCACGAGTTCACCCGTGGCGCCGCGCAGTTCCTTGCGGATCCGGCGGAGCGCCGGGGACGCGTCGTCGCGCAACTCGCCCTCCTCGTCCAGCACGCGCTCGAGGCGGCGCTCCAACTCGGGTCGCGCCACCAGCGCGTCCGCGTAGCGCGCGAGCACCGCGCGCGCCGCCGCCGGGCGCGCCTCGTCCCGCAGCACCTCCTGCGTGCGGCGCGACGAGGCGAGCAGCACGATCGCGAGACGCAGTTCCCGCCCGGTCCACGTGGTGCCGGACACCCGGAGGCGTCCGAGCGCGTCCCCCAGCTCCGGCACGGTCTCGGGCCGCCATCCCTCCTCGCCGGTGATGAAGGCCCGCATCGCGACGAGCCGACCCTGCTCGGCGCGCAGCTCGGTGAGCGCGGCGGCGCGCTCCAGGGCGGACCCCCCGACGGCCGACGGGCGCAGGGCGCGAATGCGCTCTGCGCCCGGTGGGCTCGATGCATGTCCGGCGACGTGGTCCAGCAATCGCGCGAACTCGAGGACGTCGAGGGCATGCGCCTGGAAGCTCACGGGCACCTCACGGCGTCGTCCCGAGCTCCTCACGCGCGATGCGATTGATCACGCTGCCGTCGAGCCGCCCCTTGAAGCGCGGCATCACCTTCCCCATCACGGCGCCGATCGCGGACGCGCCGCCGGCGATGGCCTCCTTGACGGCGGCCCGGACCTCCGCATCGGAGGGCGCCGCGGGAAGCCAGACCTCGAGGGCCTGGGCTTCCGCGCGTTCGACGGCCGCCAGCTCCTGGCGCCCCGCCTGCTCGTACAGCTCGACCGACTCCCGTCGGCGCTTGATCGCCTTGCGGATGACCTCCACGACGTCCTCGTCGGTGAGGTCCCGCTTGAGCTCGATCTCGCGATTCTTGATCTCCGACAGCACGGTGCCCAGCAGGAGGACGCGGTCCTTCGCCTGGGCCTTGCGGGCGGCGTTCAGCTCGCCCCGCACCCGTGCCGCCAGCCCCGACATCAGTGGGTGCGGGTACGGCGATTCTTGCGCTGGGCGGCGTTGAGCTTCCGCTTCCGCTTCTCGCTGGGCTTCTCGTAATGGCGATGCTTGCGGAGATCCGAGAGGATCCCTGCCTTCTCGCACTTCTTCTTGAAGCGCTTCAGCGCGCGCTCGAAGTTTTCATCTTCATGGATGATGACTTCTGACAAACTGGTCTTCCCCCCTTCGTGGCGTTTGTGCGCCGGCAAGGGAATCGTGAGGTGATAGCCTTTCAAGTTAGGTCGGAGGACCCCGCCGGACAACCCTCACCCGGGTGGCCACTTGAGGCCCCTTCCTCCCAGCACGTGCAGGTGGAGGTGCCCCACCGTCTGACCCCCGTCCACCCCCGTGTTGATCACCATCCGGTAGCCGGCATCGAGGATCCGCTCGGCGCGCGCGACCTCCTTCGCCAGGAGCACCATCTCACCCACGACCGCAGCGTCGGACACGTCATTCGCCGAGTCGTAGTGCGTCCGCGGGATCACCAGCACGTGCACCGGTGCCTTGGGCGCGATATCGCGGAAGGCGAGGCAGGTCGCCGAGTCGGCGACCTTGGTGCTGGGGATCTCGCCGCGGACGATGCGGCAGAACAGGCAATCATCCATGCGCTGAGGCCTCCTGGGGAATGGCGGAAGGGCCGGCCTCGCCGGCACCCTGCTCCAGTGCGGCGCGCACCGCGGCGAGTCCGGCGAGCGCCGCCGTCTCGAAGCGCAGGATCGGCGCGCCGATCGCCACGCGGGCGAATCCCGCCGCCTCGAGGGCGGCCAGCTCGGGCGGTTCGAATCCGCCCTCTGGGCCCACCGCCAGCGTGATCGCAGGCAGTGCGCGCGCGGCGTCACGCGCCGACGCGATCGCGGGCAGGATCACGTCGAGCAGGGCGCGTGCCCCCTGATCGAGCACCACCGCGACCCCCGCCGGCCGGCCGGCGATCGCGTGCTCCAGCGTGGCCTCGGGGAACGCGACCGGGAGCCACGCCCCCTGGCTCTGCTCCAGCGCGCTCGCCATGCGCGAGCGCACCTTCTGCTGGAACGTCGTGCCTTCGCCGCGCGGATTGACGTGCCGCGATCGGCGGAAGAGCACCGGCCGCCAGCTCGAGAGCGAGAGCTCCGTCGCCTTCTCGGCGAGCCAGAGCATGCGGTCGCGGTCGGCCACCGGGAGCAGCAGATGGACGGGTGGCGCGGCCGGCACGCGCTCCGTGCGCTCGACGTTGACGATCGCGTGGCGCTTGGCGAGTTGCGTGAGCACCCCTTCGCCGCGGGAGCCCACGCCGTCCACGAGGCCCACGCGCACCCCCGTCTCCAGCCGCCGCACGCGCATGTGGTGCGCCGCGTCCTCGCCGAGCGTGATGTTCCCGTGCGCGGCGAGCGCGTCGTCGGTGACGAACGTGGGAAGGCTCATCGCGTCACCCGCACCGACCACCACGCCTCCTCGGCGTCCTCGGCTTCCACACGCCAACCGGCGGCCGCGAGCGCGGCGAGCATCCGGTCGCGCTCCTCGCCCAGGATCCCGCTCAGGACCGCCGAGCCGCCCGGCGCGAGCGCGCGGCCGATCGCCGGCAGCAGTGCGAGCAGCACCGACGAGATGATGTTCGCCAGCACGAGCTGCACCGGCGCGACGAGCGGGAGCAGCACCGCCGCGTCACGTTCTCCTCCGCGTTCGCGATCGAATCATGGTCGTTCTCGATCGCGAACGCACGTCCCGCGCCCAGCTTCACCGCCGCGATCGCGAGGATCGCGCTGCCGGCCCCCAGGTCCGCGACCGCGTCGCCGGCCCGCACCACACCCTGCATGAGCCGCACGACGCCGCGCGTGGTGGGATGCTCGCCCGTGCCGAACGCCATGGCGGGTTCGATGATGACCGTGGTCGCCGGATCGCAGCCGTCCGCGAGCCAGGGGGGCGTGACGGTGAGCCTGCCGAGCGTGTGCGCGCCGATCCGCTCGCGCCACTTGAGCGACCAGTCCACGTCCGGCAGCGGGGCGTGCTCCCCGATCAGGTCCTCGTCCGCCGAGCGCAGCGCCGCGATGAAGTCGTCCGGCCGCGCGTCCGGCGGGA
>JAOUHR010000200.1 GCA_029884515.1 Gemmatimonadota bacterium | reverse complement strand
ACGCCGTCGACGGCCGATTCATCTCCTCGGTCGGGCTCGAGCGACGGACCGTGGTCCGCCTCGAGCAGATCCCGCGGCACGTGATCGACGCCTTCGTCATCACGGAGGACAAGCGGTTCTACCGCCACCACGGCATCGACTACATCCGCATCTTCGGCGCGGTGTGGGCCAACATCAAGGCGGGCGGGTTCGCCGAGGGCTTCTCGACGATCACCATGCAGGTGGCGCGCAACGTCTTCCCCGAGCGGTTGACCAAGGAGAAGACGATCATCCGCAAGCTCCGCGAGGCGAAGGTCGCGCGGGAACTGGAGTCAAAGTTCTCCAAGGACCGGATCCTCGAGCTCTACCTCAACCAGATCTCGTTCGGCACCGGCGCCTACGGCGTGGAGTCGGCGGCGCAGCGGTACTTCGGCCGCCCGATCAACGAACTGACGGTGGCGGAGGGCGCGATGCTGGCCGCGCTCCCCAAGGCGCCCTCCCGGTACAACCCGCGCCGTTTCCCCGACCGCGCGATCCAGCGCCGCAACACGGTGATCGAGTTGATGCGCCGGCAGGACGCGCTGTCCGACGCGGACGCGTCGGTGGCCAAGGCCTATCCGCTCCGTCTCTACCGGCCGGCTCGCGGGGGCACCGGCGAGATCGCGCCCTACTTCGTGGAGTGGGTGCGCGCCGAACTGGTGAAGCGCTTCGGCCGCCAGGCCTACGAGCAGGGCCTGCGCGTGATGACGTCGCTCGACCTCGACATGCAGGGTGCCGCCGAACGCGCGATGGAGCGCCAACTCCGGGCGATCGAGGCGAACGCGTACGGCAATTTCACGTACCTGACGTACGAGCAGTACATGGCGCGGGCGCAGGGCGGGACAGCGGACCCGAACACGGCGAACTCGCCGTACTTGCAGGGCGCGTTCGTGGCGATGGACCCGCGCACCGGCGGCGTGCGTGCCCTCGTCGGCGGGCGCGACTTCGACGACTCGCAGTTCGACCGCGCGGTGCGGGCGCTCCGGCAGCCGGGGTCGACCTTCAAGCCGATCGTCTACTCCACCGCCATCCACACCGGCCGGCCCCCGACCTATTTCATCGACGATGAGCCGATCGAGGTGCCGCAGCTCGACGGCTCGCTCTGGGCGCCGCAGAACTACGACCTCAAGTTCGAGGGCCGCGTGACCATGCGGCGCGCCCTCTACCAGTCGCGCAACCTCCCCGCGATCCGGATGACGATGGAACTCGGCGAGAGCGGCGTGGTGGAGATGGCGAAGAACTTCGGCCTCACCACCAAGGTCCCGCCGTATCCCTCCATCGCGCTCGGCTCGGCGGACGTGTACCCGATCGAGATGATCGCCGCCTACAGCACCTTCGCGAACCTCGGATGGCGCGTGTCGCCGAACCCGATCCTGCGGGTGGAGACGCTCGACGGGCGCCGGCTCTACGAGGCGAAGCCCGAGCGCATCCAGGTGCTCTCCCGCGAGGAGGCTTGGCTGATGGTGGACATGATGAAGGACGTGGTGCGGCGCGGCTCCGGCACCGCCGTGCTGCGCGGCGGATTCACGCTCCCGACCGCGGGGAAGACCGGCACCACCAACGACTACACGGACGTCTGGTACATCGGCTACACCACCGACCTGGTGGCCGGCGTCTGGATGGGATTCGACCAGCCGAAGCGCATCATGAACGACGCGCAGGGCGGACGCCTCGCCGCGCCCGCGTGGACGTCGTTCATGCGCGAGGTGTACGAGCGGAAGCCGAACTCGCCCGACTGGCCACGTCCACTCGCCATCATCCCGGTCCAGATCGACCTCGCGACCGGGCTCCGCGCGGGACCGGGGTGCCTGTCCGATTCCGTGCGCGTCGAGTTCTTCCTCCCGGGCACGGAACCGCTGACCGAGTGTCCGCGGCCGTTTCCCTTCTGACCGAGCGCGTCCGCTACCATGCGCGATGGGTGGTGCCCGTCGCCGCGCCGCCCATCGCGGACGGCACCGTCATCACGGAGCGCGACCGGATCGTCTGGGTGGGCCCGCGCGCGCACGCGCCGAAGGGCGGCCGCGACGAGGCGCTCGGGGAGCGCAGCATCCTGACCCCGGGTCTCGTGAACGCACACACGCATCTCGAACTCACGATGATGCGCGGCTTCCTCGAGGACCTGCCGTTCTTCGACTGGGTGCGCACGCTCACGCGCGTCCGCGCCGAGGTGGTGCGACCGGAGGACGCGCGCGACGCGGCGCTGCTGGGTGTGGCCGAGGGGCTGCGCTCCGGGATCACCACGTTCGGCGACACCGGGGACTCATCCGCGCCGTTCGACGCCCTCCGCTCGCTTGGCGCACGCGGGATCGCGTACCGTGAGGTGTTCGGACCCGATCCCGCCGAGGCCGCGGCCGCGCTGGCGCGACTGCAGGCGAGTGTCGCCGAGATGCGGAAGGATGCGACGCCGCTGGTGCGCGTGGGGGTCTCGCCGCACGCGCCCTACTCCGTCTCGAACGCGCTCTTCAGCGCGGTGGCCACGTGGGCCGCGAAGGAAGCGCTCCCGGTCGCGGTGCACCTCGCCGAGAGCGCGGAGGAGGATGCACTCGTGCAGCGGGGCGAGGGGCCGTTCGCCGACTTCCTGCGCAGCCGCGGCATCGCCGTCGCGCGGCGGGCGCCCGGCTCGGTGCCGCTCCTGCGTGCCGTCGGCCTCGTTCGTCCCGACACGCTCGTCATCCACGTCGTGCGCGCCGGCGCCGAGGACATTCGCGCGATCGCCAACGCGGGGTGCGGGGTGGCGCACTGTCCGGTCTCGAACGCCAAGCTCGGGCATGGCGCGGCGCACCTCGGCGCCTTCGTGGCTGCTGGCGCCCGCGTCGGGCTCGGCTCGGACTCGATGGCGTCCAACAATGAGATGGACATCCTGGCCGAGGCGCGGGTGGCGCTGCTCCAGCAGCGGGTGCGCGCCGCCGCCGAGGGGAGTGCTCCGCTCAGCGCCCGCGCGATATTCCGCCTCGCAACGCTGGGGGGCGCGGAGGCGCTCCGGCTCGACGCGGAGGTGGGGTCGCTCGAGGTCGGGAAACAGGCCGACCTGGCGGTCTTCTCGGTGGACCTCGCCGGCGCCCCCGCGCCCGACCCCGTCGCGGCGCTCGTGTTCGCGCCGGCACGCGCCCGCGTCACGCGCGTGATCGTGGCCGGCGTGGAGCGCGTGCAGGAGGGACGAGTCCAAGGCTTCGACCCCGCGGTGGCGGGCCGTGTGGACGCCTGTGCCGCCCGCCTGGCGGAGTGGCGCCGCGCGCAACTCGCTCGTTAGACTTCGGGGTCCTGTTCCCGCCCTCTCCCCCCGTGGAGTGGAGGTTTCGTGACCGCTGGATGTCTCGCGCTGAACTCCTCGTTCGAACCGCTCACGATGGTCCCGCTCAAGCGGGCCCTTCGCCTGCTGATCGACGGGAAGGCCGAGATCGTGGAAGCGGACCGTGAGCGCACGATCCGCTCGGAACACCTGGCGCTCCCGCGCCCGGCGGTCATCCGCCTACGCAGGTTCGTGCACGTCCCGCGGCGGTTCCGCCGCCAGGTCACGAACACCTTCCTCTTCGCGCGCGACGGCTATCGCTGCCAGTACTGCGGGCGCGCCAGCTACGAGCTGCGCACCCGCGAGTCCCTCACGCGCGACCACGTGGTGCCCATCTCGCGGGGTGGCCGCAACGTCTGGACGAACGTCGTGACGGCCTGCTCGGGGTGCAACACGCGGAAGGCCAACCACCTGGTGGAGGAGTGCGGCATGCACCTCCTCCACAAGCCGGTGGAGCCGCATTTCGTGCATCTCTCGTGGGCGGTGCGGCGCCTGACGCCCACGCAGGCGCACTATATCAAGCTCTTCTATGGTGGCGACGTGGTGCGGCAGCTCGAGGCGATGGAACGACGGCACGGCGGGGCGCTCCCGCCGGAGGCGCAGGTCATCTGACCGCGTCGGCGCCTGGGCGGAAGCTCGGGCTCCGCTGCGTGTACTGCCGCCGGTCCCCACCCAGCAATCGCGTGACGAGTGAGCGGATGCCGCGCGTGAGCGCGGTGCCCGGGCTCCGCTCGCCGCGCACGGCCGGCTGCAGCTCGCCGCGCAGCCAGCGCTCCACCTCGTCGAGGTCGGACACGGAGAGCGTCTCGATCTCGAGCGTCGCGAGGTAGTAGAACCGGCGGTCCTCGGCCGGCGCGGTGATCGGCACCCGGAGCGGCCGCGAGGCCGCCGCCTCCGCATCCTCCACGCGCTTGAATGCACCGAGCGCGAGGGGCCGCTGCCCCACCACCTGCGCCACCTCGTACGTCTGCTCCACGCCGCGGAAGCGCACGATCACGTCCCACTCCACCGAGCGCTGCAGCTCGTCGAAGAACCGGCCGTCGGCCCAGAGCTCCACGCGATAGTGCAGGCGGGCGGGGAAGCCGCTCTGGAGCAACTCCCGGATGCTGGCGTCGCTCAACGTCGCGCGCGATCGCACGAGCGGGCCCTCCACCGTGAGCCGCGTGGCGGTCGGCAGCTGCACCTCGATCCCCGGACGCGCCTGCGCCGCGAGCGGTGCGGTGAGCACCGTCGCGGCGCAGGCCATCACGCCGGTGAGGGTGCGTTGGAGCACCGTCAGAACCGGCGGCCCAGCCGCACGATCACGTTCATGGGTTCGGATCCCGTGGAGAGTGCCTTGGCGACATAGATCCCGATGGAGCCGAAGTCCACGCCGCCACCGATCGTCGTGCGGAAGGTGTTGAGCGGCGGGAGCCCGCTCGCGTACTCGATGCCAGCGCCGCCGCCGTTGGCGCTCCAGCCGCGACCCGCGTCGGCGAAGAGCACCCACGCGCCCTGCGTGTTGAAGCCCGGCCGCCACCAGCGGTCACCGCGGTCGGTGCGGAACCAGTCGAGGTCGAACTCCTGGCGGAGTTCCAGTTGCGCGACGGCCACCCGGTCGCACTGCGTGGCCCGCCCGGGCCACGCGGC
>JAOUHR010000199.1 GCA_029884515.1 Gemmatimonadota bacterium | reverse complement strand
GTGCCGACGGCGAGCTGGCCGTTGGATGGAGGGAATGAGGGGGACTGGCCGCTGCACGCGGCGACGACGGCCGCGAGGGCGACCAGGGCCCGTGTGGGACGGGATGGATGTGCGCCCGGGAGGGTCATGGTGAGAGAGTGCATGTGAACTCGACGCATACGATGTCACCGTCACCCCTTCTACCCCGCGCCCGAGCCGGAATGTCAAGCAGTCTGCGGCCGTCGCGCGCGGGACATGCGTGATCGCCCGGAGCCGGGCCCGTCCGGCACACGCGAAGCCGCGTGCCGGGGTGGCATGCCAGCGTCCCTACGCGATGTCGAGCCACGCGCGAGCTTCGTCGATGTCACGGAAGACCGCGACGCCGCCGATGTGCGGCTCGGACAGTGCTTGGTACATGCGCGCCATGCCGTAGGCGACCTCCTGGGAGACGACGAGCGCGAGCCGGTGAGACCTGACCTTTCCGGACTCTCTCGCGTCCAGCTGCACCATGTTCCGGACCCCCGCCGCGGTCACGTCGAGCCGATCGATGCTTCGGAGATCGGAGAGCTCCCTCATCCCGGGCTTGAAATCCCGGTCCTGCGCGAGTTGCTCCTTGAGCCCGACGATGTCGGCGTCCGAGAGCGTGCCAGACCCCGTGGTGAGAATCAGGTCGCGCGCGACGTCGATACGGTACGAGATGGGCATGATGCCGGTCTTCGAGGGTGGGGGGGCTTGGGGGGCGGGGTCCTTCGAGAGAAGATAACCTGGCTCGTCGTCCCGGGTCGACACTGCGGGCAGGCCTGGTCTCCTCAAGGCCTGGGTTCCGCCCATCCTGCCCTCCCGGAACGCGCGTGGCGCCCGGCTCGGCGCTGGGCCATACTCCTCGCGACACCCGCTCCGGTCCCCTCTTCGCCATCCGAGCGCCGATGTTCTCCGGCAAGCAGATCGCCGAGCTCTTCCTCGACCTCGGCATCACGCACGTCGTCACCATCCCCGACAGCACGATCGGGGCCTGGGGCGACGCGATCGAGGCCACACCCGGTCTGCGCCTGGTCCGCGTGTGCCGCGAGGGAGAAGCGTGGGGTGTCGCCGGCGGGCTCTCCCTCGGCGGCGCGTCGCCGATGGTGCTCATCCAGTGCACCGGGCTCTTCGAGTCGGGCGACGCGCTGCGCAACGTGGTGCACGACTGGAAGCTCCCGATCCCCGCCCTGATCGGGTACCGGAGCTACCTGAACCAGAGCACGCTCCCGGGCGACACCTGTCTCGTGTTCACGGAGCCCGTGCTCGACGCGTGGAAGCTCGACTTCAAGCTCATCACGGACCCGGGGCAGCTGGGGGAGATGCGGGAGCACTTCCTCGACTGCCGCGCGACGCGGAGGCCGGGCGTGGCGCTCATCGCGGAGGGCAAGGCATGACGTTCCGCGCGAACGCGCCGCAGGGCATGCCGATCCGCGACGCGGTGGGGCTGATCCGCGAACGGCGTGGGCCGGACGATGTCGTGGTCTCCTCGATGGGCAGCGCCCGCGAGTGGATGGCGCTGGGACCACTGCATGCACTCGACCTCGTGCTCGTGCCCTCGGCGATGGGGCACGTCACCTCGATGGGGCTCGGGCTCGCGCTCGCCCAGCCCGCGCGCCGCGTGATCGTGCTCTCGGGCGACGGGTCGCTGCTCATGAACCTCGGCACACTCGTCACGATCAGCGCGCAGGCGCCGACGAACCTCGTGGTGGTCGTGTTCGTGAACGGGAGCTACGAGGTGACCGGCGCGCAGGCGACGCCGGGCGCTCCCGCGGCGCGGGCGAACGGCGACGCGGTGGACTATGTCGCGATGGCGCGGGCCTGTGGGCTGCGGTCGGTGTTCCGCTGGTCGGCCATCGACGAATGGCGCCTTGGGATCGACGAGGCGCTCCGCGCGACGGGCCCGACGCTCGTGGTGCTCGATGTGGAGACGGTGCCCGGCGCGGTCGGACCGCGCTCGCCGGGGCCGACGAGCGAGCGCGGGCCCCGCTTCATGGCGGCGCTGGGCGTGACTCCGCTGTAGGCGTCCGGCCGTGAGACACGCTCCGAGCGGACGGCGGCCAAGGCATCGCCACGCAGCATCTCCCGCCCGGCCTCCTGCTCACTCCCCCCAGAGCACGCCGCGGTCGATCGACGCGATCGTCGGCCGGCCCGAGAGCTTCATCGCCAACTCGAGCTCCTCCCGCAGGATCACGATCACGCGTTCCACACCCCCCGCGCCGCCCACCGCGAGTCCGAAGCAGTAGGGCCGTCCGATCATCACCGCGGTGGCGCCGAGTGCGAGCGCCTTGAGCACGTCGGTGCCGCGCCGGATCCCGCCGTCCATGAGCACCGGCACGCGCCCCGCGACGCGCTCGGCGACGGCCGGGAGCGCCTCGATGGTCGATGGCACGGTATCGAGGTTCCGCGCCCCGTGGTTGGAGACGATGATCCCGTGCGCGCCCGCCGCGATCGCACGCTCGGCGTCCTCGGCGTCCATGATCCCCTTGAGCAGCACCGGCACCTTCGCCGTGGCGAGGAGCCACTCGATGTCGGTCCACGTCACGGTCACACGGTCGGGCGTGATGATCCCGCGCAGGTGGGTGGAGACGTCGTGGAGGTGTGGCGTGGCGATGCCCGGCGGAAGCTCGAACCTGGCGCGCTTCATCCGGTCACGGGCGCCGAGCGTGGGCGTGTCGACCGTGACCACCAGCGCCTGGGATCCTGCCGCCTCCACCTCCTGCACCAGGTCGCGCGTGAAGGCGCGGTCGGACTGCACGTAGAGCTGGAACCAGAGCGGGGCGGTGGCCGCCCTGGCGAGCTCGGTGATCGGGGTGGTGGTCGCCGTGCTGACGATCACCGTGGTGCCCGTCGCGCCGGCCCCGCGCACGGTGCCGAGCTCGCCGTCGCGGTGCATCGCGCGCTGGTAGGCCGCCGGTGCGAGGAGGATCGGGAAGGGATGCCGCGTCCCGAAGAGCATCACCGCGGTGTCGACGGCCCCGACGTCCACCAGCACGCGGGACCGGAGGCGGAGGCGCTCGAAGCGCTCGACGTTCCAGCGGAGCGTGTGCTCGTCGGCGGCGCCGGAGGCGACGTACTCGTACGTCATGTGCGACATCGCCGAGCGGGCGAGCGCCTCGAACTCGTGCAGGGTGAGCACCTCGCGCACATCCACGTCCGGCATCGCGCTCCCGTTCGATCTGTGGATCCCGTCCCTCGTGTGGCGACAAGATCGCCCATCGGCACCTCGCCGGCCAACCCGTGGCCCGCCCTCACGCGGCGGCCCAGCCCGCGACATATTCGCTCGACACCGACAGCCGGAGACCTCCGATCTGCCGCTTCACGCTCTACCTCGGCCCCCCCGTGCGGCTCGCGACGCTGCTCACCGAGCCGGAGCACTCGCTCATCCTGCAGAGTGCGCACGCGACGGAACGCGCGGAGCCGCTCAATGGCGACGGCTTCGGCGTCGGCTGGTACTCACCGCGCCTCCAGAGCGAGCCCGCCGTCTACCACCAGATCACTCCCGCCTGGAACGACCGCAACCTCGCGAGCATCGCTCCCGTGGTGACGAGCCCCTGCGTGATGGCCCACGTGCGCGCGGCCACGCCGGGGAGCGTGGTGGACCTCGGGAACTGCCACCCGTTCGCCTACGGCAGCTACCTGCTGATGCACAATGGGAGCATCGGCGCGTTCCACAAGGTGCGGCGCCGGCTCCTCGAGGGGCTCACCGACGAGGCGTTCGGCATCGTGAAGGGGAGCACCGACACCGAGCACCTCTTCGCCGTGTTCGTCGATGAGCTGGTGCGGAATGGCAAGCCCGTGGATCCGAAGCCCGGCACGTCCCGTGACGGACGCACGGCGCTCGAACTCGGGCATCGCCTTGCCGCCGCCATCTCGCGCGTGCTCGACGTGGTGCACGAGCGCGGTGGTGGCGAGCCGAGCCTGCTCAACGTCGCCGTCTCCGACGGCGCGCACGTCGCCGTCTGCAGGTACGCGGATGGCGACGGACGGACGCCGGAGACGCTCTACCTCCTGCACGGCGAGCTGTACGAGCCCGCCGGCCGCATGTTCCCGCAGCAGCGTGCGGCGGACGAGGGCGAGGGGATCGTCGTGTCGTCGGAGCGGCTCACCAGCGACCCCCGGTGGACCGCCGTGCCGCCCAACCACATGGTGATCCTCGACCGGCGTGCGGCGCCGAGGGTGATCCCGATGGACGCGCGGGCGCGGCTGCAGCCGTGAAACCGCCGTGACCTGGACCCAGCAGTACGACCCGCTGCACAGCGCCTTCGCCTCGACCCTCGTTGCCGCGGTGCCGCTCGTGGTGCTCCTCGGCCTGCTGGCGAGCCACCGCATCCGTGCGCACGTGGCCGCGCTCGCCGGTCTCGCCACCGCGGTGCTCGTCGCGATCCTCGTGCTCGGCATGCCGAGCGGGCTCGCACTGCGCGCCGCCGCACTGGGCGGGGCATACGGGCTCTTCCCGATCGGGTGGATCGTGCTGAACGTGATCTTCCTCTACCAGCTCGCGGAGGGGCGGGGGAGCTTCGGCGTGCTGAAGGGAGTGATCACCGGCGTCACGCGCGACCGGCGGCTCCAACTCGTGCTCATCGCGTTCGCCTTCGGTGCCTTCTTCGAGGGCGCCGCCGGATTCGGCACGCCGGTGGCGGTCACCGGCGCGCTGCTCATCGGGCTCGGCTTCCCACCCTTCGAGGCCTCGGTCTTCTCGCTCATCGCGAACACGGCGCCCGTGGCGTTCGGCGCGCTCGGCACGCCGATCATCGCGCTGCAGGGCGTCACGGGGCTCGACCTCCACGACCTGAGCGCGATGGTGGGCCGGCAGCTGCCGGTGTTCTCCGTGATCGTGCCCTTCTGGCTGATCTGGGCGTACGCGGGGTTCCGCGGCATGCTCGAGGTGTGGCCGGCACTGGTCGTGGCGGGGGTCGCCTTCGCCGTGCCGCAGTTCCTCGTCTCGAACTTCCACGGTC
>JAOUHR010000198.1 GCA_029884515.1 Gemmatimonadota bacterium | reverse complement strand
CCCGCGCCCCGAGCCCGAGACGGGGGTGAAGGCGAGGTTCGCCGCCGCGGCGAGCGTCGCGAGCTCGGAGAAGGTCGAATCCCGCGGGAACCGCACGCGCGGGACCCCGACCACGGTGTCGCCGAGGTAGGTCGCGACTCCGGTGAGGGCCGCCACGGCGGTCACGGAGTCCATGTAGGTGTTCCCGAAGCCCGAGCTGCGCCACGTCCCGTTCGTGTGCACGCGGCCGGGCACGGCGCCGGGACCGTGTGCGAGCGCGCCGGGGAACGAGTCCACGAAGAGCCCATACTGCGAGAAGCTCTCGCGCCGCAGGTCCATCCGCCGGACGTGCCGCGTGCCGCCGGCGTCGTACGCCTGCGCGATGAGCGTGATGAAGGGGCGTCCGGCGCCGAGCGTGTCACCCGTCGTCGCGGCATACACGTTCACCCAGACCCGCGGCACGGTGACGCCGGCGGCGTCGAGCACCTGGTATCCGGTGAGCACGATGTGCATCCCGGTGTCGGGGATGACGAGCGCGGTGTCCCGGGCCAGGCGCGAGCGCACGACCTCCAGCGCCGCGTCCGACACGTACCGGAAGTCGCGCTCGCGGTCGTAGTACACGGAGAGCAGGCCCGCGCTCGACGCCATGAAGATGGCCGCGATCGAGAGACCGGCGACGGCCAGGGTCATCATCAGCACGAGGATGAGCGCGGAGCCCCGGCGCGCACGCATCATGGCAACGCGACGGCCGCGCTGACGACCTGCGCGGACGTCAGGCCCTCGCAGTCGACGGCGTGGAGGGCGTACTCGTAGGTGCCCACGACCTCGGGACTCCCGTGCGACCAGAGGTAGGTCGCGGCGCGCGTGGCCGGGACGCTCGCGAGCGCCTGCCACGGGTCGCCACTCCCTTGCTCGCGCCATGCGACGACGTAGTACCGCACGTCCTCCGGCCCCCCGTCGTCATCCGGCGAGGCGTCCCAACTGAGCTCGACGCGGAACGGCTGGGTGGTGCGCTTCGCTGCCGCGAGGTTGCCAGGGGCCGCGGGCGCCCCGCCGCAGGTCCGTCCGAGCCGCCCGCGGGCGTTGGGCAGTACCGCCTTCCAGTCCACCGTGCGAATCGTCTCCGCGTTGGTGTACCGGTCCCGGAAATAGCCGGCGGCCCGGATCCCGACGCTGGTCACCGAGTCCACGGCGACGGAATCCCAGTAGAGCGGCAGACGCGCCTCGGCCACCCGCGTGAGCGTGGCGCCCACCGGCCGGTAGTAGCTGAAGAACGCCGAGTCCGTCGGCACGAGCAGGCCGCGCACGATCTCGACGGAGTCACGGGCGTTCACCCTCCGGAAGAGCACGTAGAGGTCGCTGCGACCGGCGACGGTGTCGGAGTGGAGGAAGTAGCTGATCGTCTCGCTCCGGCTGATCGTCCCGGACGCGTCGACGTAGTCCTGCGGGGGATAGGACCGCCCCGTGCGCGGCAGCGCCGCGGCGTCCGCGAGGCGCCACGCGTCGGTGAGCGTCGTGGGCGCGCCGGCCTTGACGTCGGCCGCCCCGGGATCCGCGGTGTCCGCCGCGAGGAGATTGGCGTTGAACGCGATCGCCATCGGCGCCGCGAGCACCAGCAGCGGCTGGCCCGGGACCGCGCTGGCGAGCCGCAGGTCATGGTCGATCGCCCGTTGGGCGTAGCGGGCGAGTTGCTCGGCGTCCAGGCGGCCGGCGGTCGTCCCGAGAGCCCGCGTCTGGACCCGCACGAACGGCAGGGTGATCGCGAAGACGGCGACCGTGAGCACCATCGCGACGACGATCTCGACGAGCGAGATGCCGGGTCGCTGCCGCTCCATCATCGAGGGCCTTGGATTGACGGGACTGGCATGGGGTGCACTCCAGGGGATCCTTCGCGGCCCGGGGAGCCTTCCTTTAGGGACGCCGCGCCGGAACGGTCTGTCACAGCGCGCGGGGCCCTGGTGCCTGCTAGAGCGCCTTGCCCTTCAAGCGCATCAGGATCGCCCGGATCCGTGTGGGCGTGTTCGCAAGGGTGGGATCCACCTCCAGCGTGCGAACGAAGGTGACGCGGTTCGTGAGCGGGAAGAAGGGCGGCCGCCGGGTCGTCGCCTGGCAGCGGTCGGGCGCGCCAGAATAGCGGAAGCCCGCGTCCGACCCGGAGTAGAGTCCGGTGTATCGGCGCATCGTCAGCCCACCGACGACCGCGAGGCACCCGCCATTGCTGTTCGACGCCCCGCTGCCGTCATCCGGGCAGGGCAACTGGTCGAAGGAGAATCCCATGGTGCCGCCTGGGTTCTGCACGCCGACCGTGCCGCCCGTACTCAGGTAGCTGCCCTGCAGCGCGAAGCGCGTCTGCCCGCCCGTTGGCGTGACGAGGACGTTCAGGCCGGGCCAGACGATCCCGAACGCCACGATCTCGTCGGAGATACGGCGCACGCGGGAGGTGAGCCCATCCACGACCAGGATGTCGCCCTGCGCCACGAGACCGAACTGGTCGTCACAGGGCGCGCGCGACGGATCGCTCGGGTCGAGGGCGTACCGGAGACGATCGACGACCTCCACGCGCCCGGCCACGCGCAGCGTCACCCGGCCGCGGACGTCGCCGCTCACGAACAGTGGGCCCGCCGTGGCGCTGATCACGCCGCGCGACGCGGCGTTGTAGGTGGCGCCGTACGGCCAGAGATACGGCAGCTCCGCGGCCTGACGGACCGTCGTGGGCACGCCGGACACCGCGGCACCGGCGAACGTGCGCCACGTGCCGAGGTCGGTGATGGTCCCCGTGTCGCAGCGCCCGAGCGTGTTCGTGGTGGAGAACGAGCAGGTGCGGCTGCGCGGCGTGAAGGTCGTATCCGTCCCGCCATAGCCGCTGGGAGCGCTCGCCGGCCAGCCGCCGGGCGGCACCACCACGCCGAACGGGACCGTATCGGCGGCGGTGCCGGTGATCACGCCGGCGGTGTTCGTCATCCGCTCCGTGGTGAGCAGGTAGGGACTCCCGGCGGGGAAGCAGCGCGCCGTGGTCTGGTTCCCGAGGATCGTGACCACCGCGGTCGCCGTGTACGCCCGCATCGTGGTGTACGTCGCAGCGTCCACCGCCGGGAAGTCGTTCGCGCCCGACTGCTGGATCACGGCCTGCGTCCAAGCGGACCGGTGCGTGGCGACTGGGAAGAAGTGCCAGCGGGTGCCGCGACGGTAGAAGGCGCCGCACTGGCGCTGCACCTCGGGACTGTTCCAGCGGTAGTACTTGTACGACGGGATCCAGGTGGGATTGCGGATCGTGTCCGCTGCCCTGAGCCGGTTGGTGTCGATCCCCACGACGTTCGCCAAGTCGAAGATCCGCGCGAAGCCCTCGGCCTGGCCGATCGCCCCGTCGTTGTTCGCGTCGAACGCGACGAACTCGAGCCGCGTGCCGCGGCCCGTCCCGGAGACCGGCGCGAAGGAGAGGTTCGCCGCCGCGGCGAGCGTGTTGAGCTCGGGGAAGGCGGAGTCCTTCGGGAAGCGGATGCGCGGCACGGCCGACGCCGTGTCCCCGAGGAAGCTCGCGGTGCCCGCGAATCCCGCCACGGCGCTCACGGAGTCGCGGTAGGTGTTCCCCGAGCCGGAACTGCGCCAGGTGCCGTTGGTGTGCACGCGACCCGGCACGAAGCCGGGTCCGTGGCTCTCGCCGCTGGGGAAGGAGTCCACGAAGAGCGCGTAGCGCGAGAAGCTCTCGCGGCGGAGGTCCATCCGCCGCACTTGGCGCGTTCCGCCCGCGTCGTAAGCCTGCGCGATGAGCGTGACGGTGGGCAGCGCTCCCCCCAGCGTGTCGCCCGTGGTGGCAGCGAAGAGGTTGACACGCACACGCGGGAGCACGACCCCCTGCGCGTCGCGCACCTGGTATCCCGAGAGGAGCACCGTCATGCCGGTGTCGGGGATGACCAGCGCCGTGTCGCGCCGCAGCCGGGTGCGGGCGATCTCGAGCGCCGCGTCGGCGGCGAGCCGGTAGTCGCGCTCGCGGTCGTAGTACGCGGAGAGGAGCCCGGCGCTCGACGACATGAAGATCGCGGCGACCGAGAGGCCCGCCACGGCCAGCGTCATCATGAGCACGAGGATGAGGGCGGAGCCGCGCCGGGCGTGCAGCGCGGCCCGCCGCAGGCGGACCCGACGGCGCGTGCGCATCGTCAGGGCAGCACGACGGCGGAGCCGACAGCCTGCGCCGAAATCAGGCCGGCGCAGTCCACCGCGCGGATCGCGTACTCGTAGGTGCCCACGACGCGCGGGCTGGCATGGTTCCACTGGTAGGTCGCCGCCCGCGTGGCCGGCGCGGTGCCGAGCGGCTGCCAGGTGCCCCCACCCTGCACCCGCCATTCCAGCGCGTAGTACTGCACGTCGAGTTCTCCGCCGTTGTCGTCGGCGGAGGCGTTCCACGTCAACCGCACGCGGTACGGCGCCGGAGCGGTCACCTTCGTCGGCACCAGGTTGGTCGGCGCGCCCGGCGCCGCGCCGCAGGTGCGCGGCAACCGGCCCCGGGCGTTCGGGATGACCGTCGTCCAGTTCACGGCACGGATGCTGATCCGTCCGGTGTACTTGTCCCTGAAGTAGCCGGCGGCGCGGACGCCGACGCCGGTCACCGAGTCGATCGCGAGGGAATCCCAATAGAGCGGCAGGCGCGCCGCGGCGATGCGGGTGAGCGTCGTGCCGACCGGCCGGTGGTAGCTGAAGAACGCGGAGTCCGCCGGCACCTGCAGGCTGCGCACGACCTCCACCGAGTCGCGCGCGTTCACCCGCCGGTAGAGCACGTAGATGTCGGAGCGGCCCGAGATGGTGTCCGGGTGCAGGAAGAAGCTGATGGTCTCGACGCGGCTGATCACCCCGCTGCCGTCGAGGTAGTCCTGCGTGGGATAGTTCCTTGCCGTGTTCGGCAGCGTCGCCGCGTCCGCGAGTCGCCAGGAGTCGGTGAGCGTGGTCGGGGCGGCCGCGTTGATGTCGCGGGCGCCGGGGTCGCTCGTGTCACCGCGAG
>JAOUHR010000197.1 GCA_029884515.1 Gemmatimonadota bacterium | reverse complement strand
TGCAGCTGCGTGCGCAGCACCTGCGCCATGCGCACCCGAACGCGCGCCTCGAGGGAATCGCGCTCCGCCGAGGGCGGCGGCGCGACCTGCTGCCGCGCCCCACGCGCCTGGGCCGCGGCCCCGGAGACGTCAAGGAGCGCGACGCCGAGGGCGGCGGCCGCCACGGAGATCGGGAACCGGCGCATCAGAAGGTCCCCGACCCTTCGACGATCGGCGCGCGGATGGTCGCCGGCTCGACCGCGATGGTCGCCTCGAGACTCTCGAGTTCCGCCAGCAGCGTCCTGAGGTCGTCGTCGGAGATGTCGGACAGACCGCCATCCACGGCCAGCGCCGTGCTCGCCGGCGCCGGGGTGCTCGACACGGTGGTCGCGGTCGGCACCGTCGACGTGGCGCCTCGGGGGACGACGCTCACGCTCGAGTCCGGCACGCCCGCACCCTTCGGGCCATCCCCCATCCGCATCAGGTACGGCGAGGCGAGCGACGCGACGATCAGGAGCGACGCCGCGGCGGCGAGGTAGGAGCGCGTCATCCACGGCGCCCGGCCGGGCTTGGGCTGCACCGCCGTGTGGTCCGGCGCCACGACACGCAGGTGCGGGGCCGGCAGCGCAGCGACGATCGTCGCCACATCCACGGCGGGCGCCACAGCGTCGAGCACCCGCCGCGAATGCCCGATCGCCTCCAACTCCGCGCGGCACGAGGCACAGGTCGCCACGTGTGCGCGCACCGCCACCTCGTCCGCACCGGAGAGGGCGCCGAGCGCGAGCAGCGGCAACTGGTCACGCATCTGGTCGTTCAGGCAGTCAGTCATCGCTCAGGTACTCCTTGATGCTCTTGATGGCGTTGTGATAATGCACCCGGCACGCCCCTTCCGTACTCTCCACCAACCCCGCGATCTCCCCGTACGGGAGCCCTTCCGTCACTCGCAGCGTGAAGACCTGCCGCTGCAGCGGGGACAAACGCTCCATCGCATCGCGCACCCGCTGCGCCGTCTCATCGCCCACCATGCCGTCCAATGCGTCGAACTCCACCACCGCGTGTTCCTCCTCCAGCTCCACCTTGTCCCTTCGTCGCCGTTCCGACCGGCGCCGGTCGAGCATCAACCGCTTGCAGATGGTGAAGAGCCAGGTGCGCAGCGAACTGTCCGACCGGAAGGTCTCCAACGCCCCGAAAGCCCGCACGAACGTATCCTGCACCAGCTCCTCGACCTCGTCCCGCGCACCAAGACTCGCCGCGAATCGCGCCAAGGGCTTGGCATGCCGTTCCACCAAGGCAGCCGCCGCCCGTTGGTCGCCCCGCTGCCATCGGGCGATCAACTGCGCGTCGGTCGCATCCGCAGGCTTGGCGTTCGGTTCTCCCATGCACTCACCCGATGAGACGCCGGCAGGCGTCACGCGTTAACGTGGCGTAGAATTCGGCCGTGACCACCCCCCAGATCATCGCCCACCGCGGGGCCTCCCGGGAGCGCCCGGAGAACACCCTCGCTGCCTTCCGGCGCGCCGCCGAACTGGGGGCCGACGCCGTGGAACTGGACGTGCACCGCGCCGCCGACGGCACGATCGTGGTGCATCACGACCCGCTCTTGGCGGACGGTCGGGCGATCACCAGCGTCACGGGTGCCCAACTGGCCCCGCTCCGCGTCCGGGGAGAGCCGATCCCCACCCTGCAGGCGGTGCTCGCGGGCGTGGGGGATGCGCTGGTCGTCTACTGCGAGCTCAAGGGGGCGGGTTCGGCGGCGGGCGCGGTGGGATTGCTCGCCGCCACGGGTTCGGCCATCGACCGCCACGCGGTGCATGCGTTCGACCACCGGCTCGTGGCGGAGGCACGTCGGCTCGCACCTGGCCTCGCCCGCGGCGTCCTCGAAGTCAGCTACCCGGTGCAGCCGGTGGCGGCCGCCGAGGCGGTCGGCGCCCGGGACCTCTGGCGCCACTGGGAGTACGTGGACGAGGCGCTCGTGACGGTCGCCCACGCGGCGGGGCACCGGGTGATCGCGTGGACCGTGAACGACGCCGACGTGATGCGTCGGTTCGCCGCCTTCGGTGTGGACGGTCTCTGCACGGACGACGTCGCCCTCGCCCGTCGCACACTGGACCCCTGAGGGAGACGCGCGCGCGGCGCTGAGGCGCCCGCGGCGGCATGACTCGCGGGTACCCGCACCCCGCCGTACCTTCCTCGTCCCCACCACGACGATCTCGCCGCCCGGCCCCTGGCCGTACGAGTTCACCGCTTCTCCACCCGCACGAGGATGGCATACCCGATGCGCCCCACTCGTCTCCTCCAGGTATTGGCGGTCGCTGGATGCACCGCCGCGCCCGCTGCCGAGGCACCCGCTCCCGCGGCGGCATCGACGGCGGTCGCGCGCACCACACCCGCCGCCCCGGCGACTCCGGCCGGCGAGCCCGCCCCGACGCTCGTCCCCGGCGCGACGTCCAAGCCGAACGCGGATCCCTTCCCGAGCACCTATGCCCCCTTCCCGTCCCGGCCGACGCTCATCCGGAACGTGAACATCTTCACGGCCGCCGGACCCTTGCTGCAGGGCGCGAGCATCCTGCTCCGTGACGGCAAGGTCGCCGCGATCGGCACCGCGGTCGCCGCCCCGGCGGACGCGATCGTCATCGAGGGCGGCGGCAAGTACGTCACGCCGGGCCTCATCGACACGCACTCACACCTCGGCGTATACCCGGCCCCCGGCACGGCAGCGCACAGCGACGGCAATGAGGCGACGAATCCCGTCACCGCCAATGTTTGGGCCGAGCACTCCGTGTGGCCGCAGGATCCGCAGTTCCCGCGCGACCTTGCGGGTGGCACCACCACCATCCAGGTGCTCCCCGGCTCGGCCAACCTCATCGGCGGCCGGAGCGTCACGCTCAAGGTGGTGCCCTCGCGTTCCGTGCAGGGCATGAAGTTCCCGGGCGCGCCGTACGGCCTCAAGATGGCCTGCGGTGAGAACCCGAAGCGCGTCTACGCGAGCCGCGGTCCCTCCACCCGCATGGGCAACGTCGCCGGATACCGTGCGGCCTGGATCGAGGCCGACGCCTACCGGCGCCGGTGGGACAAGTGGCTCGCCAAGCCCGAGGGCGATCCGCCGGGCCGTGACCTCGGCCTCGAGACGCTGGCCGAGGTGCTGCGTGGGAACATCCTGGTGCACAACCACTGCTACCAGGCTGACGAGATGATGCAGATGATCGACATCTCGAAGGAGTTCGGCTACTCGATCCGCTCGTTCCATCACGGCGTGGAGACGTACAAGATCGCCGACGTGCTCGCGCGCGAGGGCATCTCGGCCTCCATCTGGTCGGACTGGGGTGGCTTCAAGATGGAGGCGCTCGACGCGGTCAAGGCGAACGTCGGGCTCACGCACGTCGCCGGCGCACGCACCATCGTGCACTCCGACGACGCGTCCTACTCGCAGCGGCTGAATCAGGAGGCGTCGAAGTCCCTCGCGGCGGCGCGGCTCGCCGGCCTCGCGATCGGCGACGACGATGCCATCAAGTGGATCACCGCCAACCCCGCCTGGGCGCTCGGCATCCAGGACAGGACCGGCACGCTGGAGGTCGGGAAGGCCGCCGACGTGGTGCTCTGGTCCGCCAACCCGTTCAGCGTCTACGCGCGCACGGAGAAGGTGTGGATAGACGGCGCGATGCTCTTCGACCGTCTCGATCCGACGCAGCGCTGGCGCACCGACTTCGAGCTCGGCTACGTGCCGACGCAGGGAGGGAGCCGCTGATGCGCACTTCGATGATGTGGCGCCTCGCGGCGCTCGGGGTGCTCGGGGCGTTCGCGACCGGCGCGTCGGCCCAGACCATCGCCATCACCGGCGGGACCGTCTACCCGGTGAGCGGCCCCCAGATCGAGAATGGCACCGTGCTGATCCGCGACGGCAAGATCGTCGCCGTCGGCGCCGACGTCGCGGTTCCTGCCGACGCGCGGCGGATCGACGCGCGTGGCAAGTGGGTGACGCCCGGATTCATCAACAGCGCCACCACACTTGGCCTCAGCGAGGCCGGGAGCCCGCAGTTCTCCGGCGGATACAACGACGTCTCGGCCCGCGGGGAGCACGGCATCGCGGCCGCCTTCGAGGCGTGGAAGGGATTGAATCCCGCGAGTACCTACCTCGCACCCGCTCGGCTCGAGGGCGTGACGTCAGTGGTGGTCGCCCCGGATGGCGCGATGGTCGCCGGGACGGCGGGGTTGATCGACCTCGTCGAGGCGACCACCGTCGAGGCGATGATGCGGAAGGCACCGGTCGTCATGGTGGGCGACTTCGCCAACCCCGCGAACGGAGAGACCGGCGCGCGCGCCGAGTACTGGGCCAAATGGCGCCGGCTCTTCGACGACGTGAAGGCCTACCAGGCGCGCCGCCCGGCGTACGAGAGCGGCAACACGCGCACGCTCGCCGCCACGCGCGCGGACCTCGAGGCCCTCATCCCGGTGGTGAGCGGCCAGATACCGCTCGCACTGCAGGCCGACCGGTCGTCGGACATCCTGGCCGCGCTCGCCTTCGCACGCGACTACAGGCTCAAGCTCTGGATCACCGGGGCATCCGAGGCCTGGATGGTCGCGGCGGAGCTCGCCGCGGCGAGGGTCCCCGTGTTCACCGGCGCGATGGACAACATCCCGCTGAGCTTCGATGCCCTCGGCCAGCGCCAGGAGAATGCCGCGCTCCTGCGGGCCGCCGGCGTCACGCTGGTGCTTGTGGGGAACGGGCCCGGAGACCCGGGTTCGTTCAACGTGCGCAACATCCGGCAGGAGGCGGGCAACGCCGTCGCGTACGGGCTCTCGTGGGATGACGCGCTGCGCGCGATCACGCTCACTCCCGCCGAGGTGATGGGCGTCGCGGGGCAGGTCGGAAGTCTCGCCGCCGGACGCGACGCGAACGTCGTGGTCTGGAGTGGCGACCCGTTCGAATTCAGTTCGGTCGCCGAACAGGTGTTCGTGCGCGGGCGCACGTTCACGGACCTGAGCCGCCAACAGCAGTTGATCGAGCGCTATCTCACG
>JAOUHR010000343.1 GCA_029884515.1 Gemmatimonadota bacterium | reverse complement strand
CGTCGGGATGATCTTCCAGACGCTCTACTACCTGGTGGACCTCTACTTCGTCGCGCAACTCGGCGACGCGGCGCTCGCCGGCGTCGGTGCGGCGGGGATCGTGCAGTTCATCATCCTCGCGCTCACGCAGGTGCTCGGCGTGGGCTCGATGGTGCTCATCGCGCACGCCGCCGGACGGAAGGACCAGGCCGACGCCAACCTCGTCTTCAACCAGAGCCTCCTCCTCGCGCTCATCGCGGCGATGGCCACGCTCGGCGTGGGCTACCTCTTCGGGCGGCAGTACGTGGGCACCATCGCCGCCGACGCGGAGACCACCGCGGCCGGCGGCACCTACCTCTTCTGGTTCCTCCCCGCGATGGCGCTGCAGTTCGCGCTCGTCGCGATGGGCTCGGCGCTCCGCGGCACCGGGATCACCAAGCCGACGATGATCGTGCAGATGGCCTCGGTGGCGGTCAACGCGGCGCTCGCGCCGGTGCTGATCGCCGGCTGGGGCACCGGCCGCCCCCTCGGCGTGGCCGGTGCGGGGCTCGCGAGCACCATCGCCGTGGCCTCGGGCGTGCTCATGCTCCTCGTGTACTTCGTGAGGCTGGAGCACTACGTGAGATTCGACCCGGCCCAGTTCAAGCCGCGGCTCGAGACCTGGATGCGGATGCTCAGGATCGGGATCCCTGCGGGCGGCGAGTTCGCCCTGATGTTCGTCACGATCGCCACCATCTACTGGCTCACGCGCGACAAGGGCGCGGCGGCGCAGGCGGGGTTCGGCGTGGGCTCGCGCGTGATGCAGGCCGTGTTCCTGCCGGCGATGGCGATCGCGTTCGCGGCGGCGCCGATCGCCGGCCAGAACGTCGCGGCCGGCAAGCCCGAGCGCGCGAGAGAGACCTTCTCCTCCGCGGTCCTGATGGGCAGCGTCCTCATGATCACCCTCACCCTGCTCTGCCAGGTGCGGCCCGACTGGCTGGTGCACGGCTTCTCGAGCGATGCGGCCGTGCTCGCCGTCGCCGCGCAGTTCCTCGCGATCGTCTCGTGGAACTTCGTGGCCTCCGGCGTCGTCTTCACCTGCTCGGGGATGTTCCAGGCGCTCGGCAACACGGTGCCCACGGTGATCAGCAGCGCGACGCGGCTCCTCATCTGGCTCGGCCCCGCGCTCTGGGTCACCTCCGCGCCGGACTTCCAGCTGCGCCACCTCTGGTACGTCGGGGTGGGCGCCACGAACGCGCACGCCCTCTTCGCACTCTGGCTGCTCCGCCGCGAGGTCGCCAAGCGCGGCGACCTCCGGCTGGTGCCCGCCGTCGCCTGACCGCACCATCCCACCCCGACTCCGCAATCGACCCATGTCGCGACCCATCCAGCCACGCTCCACCACGCTCGTGCTCGCCGCCGGCGCGCTCGCCCTCCTGGCCTCGACCGGCTGCGGGACGCGCGACCGCGAGTCCGAGCGCGGTGCACCCGCCGGGTCCTCGCCGGCCGGCGCCACCGCGGCCACTCCGGCGAGCCCGCTCATGGCCGCCCGCGCTCTCGCCGCGGTGGATCGCGCCTACTCCGACTCGAGCGCGCAGGGCGACCTCGTCACCGGCATCACGCGGATGCTCGCCACCGACGCCGTGATGCCGGTGGGCGCCGGTGGATTCGCCGAAGGCCCCGCGGGGATCGCCGCCGCGCTCCGCGCCGACTCGCTGAACGCGACCTCGCGCGCGACCTGGACCACGGTCCGCGCCGGCATCTCCGCCGACGGCACGCAGGGCTTCACGCTCGGCCTGCTCAACGTCACGCGCGCGGACGGCACGTCGCTGCCCTGGAAGTACCTCGCGTACTGGGAGCGCCGCGCCGAGGGGTGGCGCGTGGTGGCGTTCAAGCGCGCGCGCCGCGCCGTCGGCGCCGTGGACACCACGCAGTGGCTGCCGGTGCTGCCCGCCGGCCAGGTCGCCCCCACGACCGACGCGGCGATCATCGATGCGCATCGCGCCTCGCTCGCGCAGGCCGAGCGCGACTTCTCGCGCGACGCGCAGGTGCTGGGGCTGGGCCCCGCCTTCGCGCAGTACGGCGAGGAGGGCGCGATGCACCTCGGCGGGCCCCACGACGTGGACTTCATCGTCGGACTCGAGGCGATCGCCCGCTCGGTGGGGGCGGGCCTCCCGCCCAGGACCTCCCCCGTGACCTGGGCGCCCGACCATCGCGTGATCGTCGCCTCGAGTGGCGACCTGGGCGTGACGGTCGGCCACATCGTGGTGAAGCCCGAGCGGGGCGGCGCCCCGGCGCGGCTGCCGATCCCCTTCTTCACCGTCTGGCACCGCGCGGCGCCCACGGCGCCCTGGCGCTACGTGGCGGAGTAGGGCCCGCGCGCGCCGCGCGGCGACGGCGCCACGCTCAACGCGGCGCGCAGTAGCGGCGCGCGGCCTCGACGAAGATCCGCACGCCGGTCTCGAGCGCGCGCTCGTCGATGTCGAACTTCGGGTGATGATGCGGATGCACCGCGCCGTCCACGGCCCGGCCCGCGCCGATGAAGAAGAAGGTGCCCGGCGCCTTCTGCTGGTACGCCGAGAAGTCCTCGCCGACCGTCGTCGGCCGCATCGGCACGAGCGCGCCGGGGCCGCACACCGTGCGCACCACCTCGGCCAGCTCGCGGGTGACCTCCGCGTCGTTCACCACCGGGCGATAGCCGCGCTCGTAGGTGAACTCGTACTCGGCACCGTGCGCCGCCGTGACACCGCGGATGATCCGCTCCATCCGCGCGGGGATCGCCGTGCGCAGCGCGGCATCGAAGGTGCGCACCGTGCCGGTGAGCTCCGCCACCTCGGGGACCACGTTGTGCGTGGTGCCCGCGTGGAACTGGGTGACGCTGAGCACCGCATGGTCGAGCGGGTCCACGCCGCGCGAGACGACGTGCTGGAGGTTGACGGCCACCTGCGCGCCCACCGCGACCGGGTCCACGGTCTCATGCGGGATCGCCGCGTGCCCGCCCTTGCCCCGGATGGTGATCCGGAAGACGTCGGGTGCCGCCATCGCCGCGCCCTCGATCACCGCCACCTCGCCCGGCGCGAGCGGCGCCCAGAGGTGGGTGCCGAGCACGCGGTCCACGCCGTCCATCACGCCCCACTGCACCATCTCCTCGGCGCCGCCGGGGTTCAGCTCCTCCGCGTGCTGGAAGAGGAAGCGGATCTCGCCGCAGAGCCCGTCGCGCATGGCGAGGAGTTCCTGTGCCGCGCCGAGGAGGATCGCGGTGTGGCCATCGTGGCCGCAGGCGTGCATCACGCCGCGGTTGGCCGAGGCGAACGGGAGCCCCGTCTCCTCGGTGATGGGCAGGGCGTCGATGTCGGCGCGCAGCGCGAGCACCGGGCCCGGCCGGCCGGTGGCGAGGCGCGCCATCACGCTCGTCACCG
>JAOUHR010000196.1 GCA_029884515.1 Gemmatimonadota bacterium | reverse complement strand
ACACAAGACCGTGCTCATCGCGTGGACGCCACCCGAGCAGCGGAGGACCGCCGACGACTGGAAGCGACTCGGCGCGCTCCTCTCACGCGCCGGAACCGAGGCGGCCAAGGTCGGCATCCGCACCGGCTATCACAACCACGACTTCGAATTCGTGCGCCTGGGCGACCGTTCGGCGCTCGAGATCATGCTCGCCGAGTCGGACGCGCGCGTGGTGGACCTCGAACTCGACTGCTACTGGGCGTTCAAGGCCGGGCAGGATCCCCACGCGCTGCTCACGCGATACGCGGACCGGATCACGATGCTGCACCTGAAGGACGCCTCGCGCACGCCATCGCACGAGCAGGTCGATCTCGGCACCGGCGTGATCCCCTGGCAGCCGTTGCTCGCCACCGCGGCGCGCCAGCGTGTCACCAGCGTGTATGTCGAGATGGACGATCCCACCGATGCGTGGGCTTCGGCGCGGGCGGGGCGGGAGTACCTGAGGACCATCGGCCTCTGACTCCGTGGTGCCGGACGCGACACGGCGGCCAGGCCCCCCGGACCTGACCGCCGTGCGTCCCCCGTGCCTGCGTCTACTTCTTCGCGATCGGCACGGTCCGGACCTTGGGCGGCGTGACCTCGAGCTTCGGCACGCGCACGGTCAGGACACCGTTGGCGAACTCGGCCGAGACCTTGGCCTCGTTCACGTCGGCGGGGAACCGGAAGCTCCGCTCGAACTCGCCATAGGTCCGCTCCCACAGGTGGTAGGTGCGGTCTGGCGCGGCCTCCGGGTCCTGCTTGTCCTGCTTCTCCTTCCGCTCCTCGAGCTTCGTGCCCTTGAGGGTGAGCATCCCGTCGCTCATCGCGACCTCGACGTCCTCGGGCGAGATGCCCGGGAGCTCGACCGTCACCAAGTACTCGGTGGCGTTCTCGGTGGCCTCGACGGCCGGCGACCAGATCATCCGCTCGATGCGGCGTTCGCCGAACATCGGCAGCTGCAGGTCGAACCCGAAGGGCTCCTCGAAGAAGCGCTGCAGACGGTTCCGCACGCGGGCTTCGCGCGTCGGGGTCACGAAGGGGCGGTCCTGTTTCATGATGGCCATACGACGCTCCTGTTGTTGGCACCTGCAGCATGTGTGTGCGACGCGCGATCCGCAGTCGGGAAAGCGTTGATTCCTTGTGGGGATTCGGCGGAAAGGGTTTCCTGACGGGAAACCCCCACCCTGCGCGGCGCAGGGTCGACGCGACGGCGTACGTGCTGCATTCTTCTGCAGGTCGAGTCGAGTCCCCCTTCACCCGGCGAACGGCATCCATGGCACAGGCGACCCCGCGCGCGCAGCCCGCCACCACCTACGACGTCGCGATCATCGGCTCCGGTGCCGGCGGCGGCATGGCGGCGCACGAACTCACGAAGGCCGGCGCGAACGTCGTGATGCTCGAGGCGGGCGGGATGTGGGACAACGCCCGCGACTCGGCGATGTTCAGGATGCCGTACGATTCCCCGCGCCGGGGCGCGTCCACGCCGGAGCGGCCGTTCGGCGAGTGGGACGCCTGCATCGGCGGGTGGCAGGTGCCGGGCGAGCCGTACACCAAGGCCGAGGGCACCAAGTTCGACTGGTGGCGCGCCCGGATGCTGGGTGGTCGCACCAACCACTGGGGGCGCATCTCGCTCCGTTTCGGCCCCGACGACTTCCGCCGCAAGACGCTCGACGGCCTCGGCGACGACTGGCCGATCTCGTACGACGACGTGAAGCCCTGGTACGACGAGGTGGACAAGCTCATCGGGATCTTCGGCAGCGTGGAGAACCTGCGGAACGATCCCGACGGGATGTTCCACGAGGCGCCGGCGCCGCGCTACTACGAGCACCTCGTGAAGCGCACCAGCGACAAGATGGGCGTGACGTGCATCCCGGCGCGGCTCTCGATCATCACCAAGCCGCTCAACGGCCGCGCCCCATGCCACTACTGCGGCCAGTGCAACCGCGGGTGCGCGACGAACTCGAACTTCTCGTCGGGGAACGTGCTGATCATTCCCGCGCTGCGGAGCGGGCGCCTCAAGCTCATCACCGACGCGATGGCACGCGAGGTGCTCACCGGCGCCGACGGCCGCGCGACCGGCGTGGCGTACATCGAGAAGACGACGGGCGAGGACCGCGAGGTGAGGGCGAAGGTCGTGGTGCTCGCGGCGAGCGCCTGCGAATCGGCGCGAATCCTGCTCAACTCGAGGTCGGCCCGCCATCCGAATGGCATCGCCAACCAATCGGGCGTCGTCGGCAAGTACCTCACCGACACCACGGGCACCGACGTCGCGGGGTTCATCCCGCGGCTGGTGGACGTGCCGCGCCACAACGCGGACGGCGTGGGCGGCGGCCACATCTTCATGCCGTGGTGGCTCGACAACAGGAAGCTCGACTTCCCGCGCGGTTACCACATCGAGGTGTGGGGCGGCCTCGGGATGCCGAGCTACGGCTTCATGGGCGGGATCCAGAACTATCCCGACGGCGGCGGGTACGGCGCCGGTCTCAAGCAACAGTACCGCAAGTACTGGGGCGCGACGGTCGGCTTCTCCGGCCGCGGCGAAATGGTGCCCAACGGGAACTCGTACTGCGAGATCGACCCCGAGGTGAAGGACCGCTTCGGGATCCCCGTGCTCCGCTTCCACTGGGAGTGGCGCGACCACGAGTACAGGCAGGTGAAGCACATGCAGGAGACCTTCCGCGCGCTCATCGCCGAGATGGGGGGAGAGGTGTGGAGCCCGATGCCCACCAGGGAGCAGGGCTATGGCATCGCCAACGGCGGCGCGATCATCCACGAGCTCGGCTGCGTGCGGATGGGGACGAGTGAACGCGACTCGGCGGTGGACGCGAACTGCCGCGCCTGGGACTGCGACAACCTCTTCGTGGCCGACGGCGGCCCCTTCGTCTCGCAGGCGGACAAGAACCCGACGTGGACCATCCTCGCGCTCGCGATGCGCACGAGCGCCTACATCACCGCGCAGCGCAAGGCGGGGGCACTCTGATGACCGACATCACCCGCCGCGATGCCCTGCAGGGCCTGCTCGCGATCCCTGCCGGCCTCGCGCTCTCCCCCGACGCGGTCGAGCGCGCCCGCGCCCATGTGGCCGAGGCGCTCGTTGATCAGGGCACGCCGGCGAAGCAGGGCGCCGCACAGCCAGCCGCCTACCAACCGAAGCAGTTCTCCCCCGACGAGTGGCACCTCGTGCGCCTCCTCGTGGACGACGTGATCCCGCGCGATGCGCATTCCGGCAGCGCGACCGAGGCCGGCGTGCCCGAGTTCATGGACTTCATCCTCGGCGAGTACGCGAGCAACCAGCAGTGGATGAGGGACGGCCTCGCCTGGATGAACGCCGAGTGCCGCCGCCGCTTCGATAAGGGGTTCGTGAGCTGCACGGTGCCGCAGCGCCACGAGGTGCTCGATGCGATCGCCTTCCCTCAGCGCGCCGCACCGGAGATGCGTGCAGGCGTGGAGTTCCTCAACCGCTTCCGCAACCTCACGGCGAGCGGGTACTACTCCAGCCGCATCGGCATCGCGGACCTCGGCTACGTGGGCAACCGACCCGTGGCCGAGTGGGAGGGCACTCCGCCCGAGGTGATGAAGTGGCTGGGCCCGTGACCGCGGATCAACCATCTCCCGCGCCGAACGCTTCCGTGACTGACAAGCTGGGCGTCGCCTTCATCGGCTCCGGATTCAACACGCGCTTCCACCTCCAGGCGTGGCAGGGCGTGCGCGACGCCGACGTGCTCGGCGTCTGGTCGCCGAACGCGGCGAACGCCGCGAGCGCCGCCAAGCTGGCGCGCACGCTCGACGTGGGCGCGGCCAAGGCGTACAAGAGCATCACCGAGATGGTCGCCGATCCGAGGATCGAGGCGATCTGGCTCTGCGGCCCGAACCAGGCGCGCATCGAGAACGTCGAGGAGATCGTCCACGCGATCCGCACCGGGAAGGGCGCCCTCAAGGGGATCGCGTGCGAGAAGCCGCTCGCCCGCAACGTGAGCGAGGCCAGGGAGGTCGCGGCGCTCGTGAAGAGCGTGGGGCTCACCACCGGCTACCTGGAGAACCAGCTCTTCGCGCCGCACGTGGAGGCGGGCCGGAAGCTCATCTGGGCACGCGGTGCCGCGACCACCGGCCGCCCCTATCTCGCGCGCGCGGCGGAGGAACACTCCGGGCCACACATGCCCTGGTTCTGGCAGGGGAGCCTGCAGGGCGGCGGCGTGCTCAACGACATGATGTGTCATTCGGCGCTCGTCGTGCGGCACCTGCTCACCGAGCCGGGCAAGCCACTCAGCAGCGTGAAGCCGGTGCGCATCACCGGACACATCGCCTCGCTCAAGTGGTCGCGCCCGGCGTACGCGAAGAAGCTCAAGGGGATGATGGGCCCGGCGGTGGACTACGCGAAGCGTCCGAGCGAGGACTTCGCGAGCGTCATGATCGAGTTCGAGACCGCGGATGGGCTCAAGGTGATCGGCGAGGCCACGACGAGCTGGAGCTACGTCGGCGCCGGCCTGCGGCTCTCCGCCGAGCTGCTCGGCCCCGAGTATTCGATGAAGTGGAATTCGCTCGACAGCGGGCTCCAGCTCTTCTTCAGCCGCGAGGTCACCGGCCGCGCGGGCGAGGACCTGGTGGAGAAGCAGAACGCGGAGCAGGGCGTGATGCCGGTGGTGCCGGAGGAGTACGTGGCCTACGGCTACACCGGTGAGGACCGGCACTTCGTGCGCGCGTTCCTCGGCAAGGAGAAGCCGCTGCTCACGTTCGACGACGGCGTCGAGGTGGTGAGGATGCTCATGGCCGCGTACCAGAGCGCGGAGACCGGACGGACGCTGGCCTTCCCACCGAAGGGACTCGACCAGTTCGTGCCTGCGGTCGCGCGGGGGACCTGGCACCCGTAGCGTTGGGCGACGGCGCTTCGGGGTGCCGCGGGCAGGACCGGTGCGCGACGGCGGCCTGGAGATCCCGCCGACGATGGGACTCGCGACGGCGATCAACTTCCAGCCCACCGGTGGCGGCAGGGCC
>JAOUHR010000195.1 GCA_029884515.1 Gemmatimonadota bacterium | reverse complement strand
ACGCGGCGGCAGGGCGCGAACGACCCGGCCTGTGCGCCGACGCCGGCGCAGCAGCGCGAGATCGACGCGCTCATCGCGAAGGCCCGCGCCATCCGCCCTGCGCGCCGCGACTCGATCTTCAACGGCGCGGACGACGACGGCTCCGGCACCGTGGTGCTGCTCGAGATTGCCGAGCGCTTCGCGGCCGAGAAGCCGGCGCGTTCAATCATCTTCATCTCCCACCAAGGCGAGGAATCCGGCCTGCTAGGCTCGCGGTGGTTCGTGGACCATCCCACCGTGCCGCTCGGGCAGATCGTCGCCGCGCACAACATGGACATGCTCGGGAAGGGACGCGCGGAACAGGTGAAGTTCGGCGGCCCCAACTCCGTGCAGACACTCGGCGCCCGCCGGCTCTCGCGCGAGTTCGGCGACATCATCGACTCGGTGAACGCCGTGCGTGCGGAACCGATGGCCATCGACAGGTCATGGGACGTGACGGCGAACCCGATGAACCGGTTCTGCCGCAGCGACCAGGTGAACTACGTGAACAAGAACATCCCGGTCACCTACTTCTCGCTCGGCTATGCGCTCGACTACCACCAGCTCACTGACGATCCGCAGTACATCGACTACGACCACTCGGCGCGCCTCGGGCGCTTCATCCACGACGTGATGCTCGCGATCGCCGTGCGCCCTGACCGCCCCGCGATCGCGGGGCAGGATCCCGCGTACCCCTCGTGCGGCCGCTGAGCGACTCCACCGGCGCACAGAACCCGATCCCTGAACCCGGAGACCCCCGATGCAGAGCAGGGCCTCGACTGTCGCCGAGTACCTCTCCGAACTTCCGCCCGATCGCCGCAAGGTGATCGCAGCCGTGCGGAAGGTCATCCGCAAGAGCGTGGACAAGGACATCGAGGAAGGGATGCAGTATGGGATGATCGGCTACTACATCCCGCACCGCGTCTTCCCCGCCGGATATCACTGCGACCCGGAGCAGGGCGTGCCCTACCTCGCGCTCGCATCGCAGAAGAACTACATGGCGCTGTACCTGATGTTCGCCTACGTGGGCACGGCCGCCGGAACGTACATCCGAGAGGCCTACGCGAAGGCGGGCCGCAAGCTCGACATGGGAAAGTGCTGCCTCCGCTTCAAGTCGCTGGAGGAGCTCGACCTTGACGTGGTGGCCGAGGCGATCCGGCGCGCGCCGTCGAAGGGCCACCTGAAAGTGTATGAAGCGCAAACGAGTCCCGAGGCCCGGAAGAAGCGGTCGGCAGCGCGCAAGGCCGCTCGCGCGTAGGACTGGCACTCCCATCCCATCGTGCGCGCCGACTGGCGTGCCCCCACCGGAAACAGTGATGACCCCGCTCCCAGACCGCGCCCCGGCGCGCGCCCGGAACCTCCGCACCACGACCCTCGCGGTCCTCGCGGCCGCCGCCCTCACGCTCGGCGCCGCCGACGCCGCGGCGCAAGCGCAGGCCGCCGCCAGGAGCGCCGCATGGGACCCGCAGGAGATCCTCAAGGCCGAGCACTACGTGCGGCCACCGGCGGTGATCGAGCGGATCGTGCTCGCGCCGCGCACCGACATCTCGTTCGACGCGCCGAATGCGGACAGGAGCTGGTTCATCCGCACCACCGGACTCGACCGCGGCACCGTCGCGACCTACGGGCTGCCGCACCTCTACCTCGGCGGCCTGCAGGTGGACCCGCGCGCGAATCGCGCCCGCTCGCTCACCACGAGCACCAAGACCGGTATCGTGCTCGTGAACCCGCACACGGGCGCCACGCGCACCATCCAGACCCCGGCCGGCGCGTCGATCTCGGCCGAGACTTGGTCGCCCTCGGGCACTCAGGTGGCGTTCATCGCGAACTTCCCCGACGCCTCGTACGCGTACGTCGCGGACGCGGCCACGGGTCGCGCCACGCAGGTGAGCCGCTCGCCGCTGCTGGCGACCTTCGTCACCGGGCTCGACTTCACGGCTGACGGCAAGCAGCTCCTCACCGTGCTCGTACCCGAGGGCCGCGGCCCGGCGCCGACGCACGGTGCGGGCGGCATCGAGGACGGGCCGCAGGTGAGGCTCTCCGACGGTAAGGCCAAGCCGCAGCCCGTGCACGCGAGCCTCCTCGAGGATCCGCACGACAAGGCGCTGCTCACCTACTACACGACCGGGCAGCTCGCCCTGATCGACATCGCCCGGCGCACCGCACGGAAGATCGGCGCTCCCACGATGATCCGCAGCGTGGACGCGGGGCCCGACGCCCGCGAGTTCCGCGTCACGCGGATGGTCGAGCCCTTCTCCTACATCGTGCCCGTGCAGTCATTCGGCACGGTACAGGAACTCTGGAACGCGGAGGGCAAGGTGCTCGCGACGCTTGCCAGGACTGAACTTCGCGAGGAGGGCGGCCGCGGGTTCGGCGGGGGTGGCGGGGGTGGCGGGGCGAACGCGGCGCCGGACACCGGCAAGCGGAACATCCAGTGGAATCCGGTCGGCCCGGGGCTGGTCTACCTGCAGTCGGTGTTCGCCCCGGCGGCCCGTGACAGCTCGGCTCGGCCGGGGCGCGGGACCGCCGGTGGAGCCGCCGGCGCTCGCAGTGCGGGTGGTGCGGGTGGTACGGCCGGCGCGCGCGGTGCGGCAGGCGGTGCGGCGCAGCGCCCGCAGGCGACGAGCGTGCGGTACGTGAACTGGCTGCCCCCCTTCGGTCCGAACGACACCAAGGTGCTGTACGAAGGCGGCCCGCAACTCATCAACGTCGCGTGGAGCGCCGATGGCCGCACGATGTTCGTGAACGACAGCGGCATGGTCTCGGCCATCCGCGTGAGCGATCCCGCGAAGAAGTACCCGCTCGGTCGCGGCGTGACCCTGCTGAGTGGCGGCGGTGGGTTCGGCGGCGGCGGCGGGTTCGGTGGCGGCGGCAACACGCCGCCGGACACCATCGGCGTGGGCGGCGCGCTCGCGACGCAGCGCGGGCCGAACGGCCAGCTCTTCGTGACCATCGGCAGTGACCAGAGGAGCGTCTTCGTCTCGGGCACGCGCCAGTACGGCGCCGACTGGGCTACGCGGGGTCCGCGCCCGTGGACCGACCGGCTCGACTTCGAGACCGGTGCGCGCACGCGGATCATCGACGCGCCCGCAGACGCCTTCGAGCGCCTGGTCACCCCGCTGGACGATGACCACACCCAGTACATCTTCACCCGGCAGTCCGCGACCGCGATCGAGGACGCCTATCTGCGAGACACGCGCGCCGGCACGACGAAGCGGCTCACCAACGCCGTGGACGTGGCGCCCGAGGTCACCGGCGCGATGCGCAAGCGCATCCGGGTCACCCGCCCGCGCGACGGGTTCAAGCTCTGGGTGGACGTCGCCTTCCCCGTCGGCTGGAAGCAGGGCGACGGGACCCCGGGGATCATCTGGTTCTATCCGCGCGAGTATGCGACCGAGCAGGCGTATGAGCGGTCGCGCTGGAGCACGAACATCCACCAGTTCCCGGCCGTGCCGGCGGCGCGCGCCGCCACCGCGACCGAGCTCTGGATCGCCGGTGGGTACGTCTTCGTCGAGCCCGACGTCCCGATCTTCGGCGACTCCGGGAAGATGAACGACAACTACACGCGTGACCTGAAGGAGAATCTCGACGCCGTGCTCGACGCGATGGTGGACTCGGGATTCGTCGCACGCGATAGGATGGGCATCGGCGGGCACAGCTACGGCGCGTTCAGCACCGTGAACGCGATGACCCTCGTGCCCTACTTCAAGGCGGGGATCGCCGGCGACGGCATGTACAACCGGTCCCTGACGCCCTTCGGCTTCCAGAGCGAGCGCCGGAGCTTCTTCGAGGCGCAGGACACCTATCTCGACATGTCGCCGTTCTATCGCGCCGACAAGATCGCGGGCGCGCTGCTGATGTACCACAACCTCGAGGACCAGAACACCGGCACCGCGGTCACCAGCTCCGTGCGCATGATGGCCGCGCTCCAAGGGCTCGGGAAGGAAGCGGCGCTCTACCTCTACCCGTACGAGGACCACAGCGCCGCGACCTACGAGAGCGACCTCGACCAGTGGGCGCGCTGGATCGCCTGGATGGACGTGCACGTGAAGAACCCGAAGCAGGAGCAGGCGACTTTCACGCCGTAGCGCCGCGCACGGCCAGCCCCTCGCGCAAGGGGCGCGGGATCAGGCGGCGGTCGCCCCCAAGGCGGCCGCCCCCTCCGTGCGCATGGCCCACGCGGTCACCACCACCGCGCCGAGGTCGTAGGCGGCGTGCACCGCCATCGCGACCACCAGCGTGCCGGTGAGCGCGACGAGCGCGTGCATCACCAGCGCCATGGCGAGGACGATCACCATGCTCTGGCGCCCCTGCACCGCGTGCGCCACGGCGAATGCCGTGGCGAGCAGGAACGCACTGAGCCACGCGTTCCCCGTGAGGATGCCGAGGAAGAGCATGCCGAGCCCGCGGTAGGCGGCCTCCTCCGCGAAGGCGGCGGCCGCGATCACGACCAGCATGAGCGCCCAGTCGCGCGGCCGCTGCGGCACGAGGCGGCGCACCAGGAGCCGCCGGCGCTCGTCCGGCGTGCGGAGGGCGCGCGAGAGCGCCAGCAGCCCCACCTGCGCGGACAGCGCAGCCACGCCCCACACGATCGCGGTCGCGTCCACCGGCGCCCCGCCGAAGAGGTCGTACTGCCAGGTGGGCGCGAGGAGCCAGCAGAACAGGGCGAGCGCGAGCAGCGTGACAAGCGTGCTCGAGAGGATCCGCGCCCGCGACGGCAGCTCCGCCTCGGCCTCGTGTCGCACCTCGACGTCCGCGGACTCCAGCCCCCGCAGCCGACTCCGCGAGCGGACGGCGGCCCAGGGCAGGAAGAGGCCGATGTACCCGAGGAGGAACCACTCGGGGAGGTGGAGGATCGCCATGCGCAGAACATAAGAACTGACGCGGCCGGTGGCACCCGGTACATTGGGCGCAACCGGCAATCCCAAGGAGCCCTCATGACACCGTCCATCACGCGGCGCCCCATCGCGTCGCGGTGCGCCGCACTGCTGGTCACCA
>JAOUHR010000193.1 GCA_029884515.1 Gemmatimonadota bacterium | reverse complement strand
CGGGACTCCTGCATATGGCCGCGCACCTCGTGCTTTCCACACCTTTCCACGAGTCTATGTTTACATAATACATATTATCGGTAGTAGTAGACCGTCGATGGAATCCTGCCGGGATGTCCGGGTTCCGCGCCACGATCGCGCCACCGACTTCTTCCCCAAACGGCAGAACGGCCCGGAAACCGCCCGGGCCGTCAACTTCAGAAACTACTTTAGGTCTGGCCTACGACTTCGCGAGGAGCTCTCCCAGCCGGACCTTCGCCTCGCCGGCATACGGCGAGTCCTCGATCCCTGCGATCTCGTCATAGATCACTTTCGCGGCCGCGGCCTCGCCGGCAGCCCGGAGGGTCCGGGCCTGTTCCATCTGGTACATCTGGCGCTCCAGCTTGAACTCGGCAGTCGCGGCCGCCTGCGCATATGCCGCGGCCGCCTCCGCCGGCTTACCCTCCCCCTCTCGGCCCCCAGCGACAAGCGCGTGGACACCGGCCAACAGGAACTTCGGCGCGGAGGCGGCGGCCTGCTCGAGCTGGGTCACGCCCTCGACGTACTTTCCCTGGCCGTACAGGATCTCGGCCATGAGCATCGCGGCCTGCGTCCCCGCCGCCGTGCCGCGCCAGCGGGTGGTGATCTTCTCGAGCTCCGTCTGCGCGAGCGGTGCATTCCCGGCCGAATACGCCGACTCAGCCGCCTGGTACGCGGCGGCCGCGTTGGCCTCCTTGATCTCCGCCGATCGCTTCCAGAGCCATCCCCCGCCGGCCCCCACCGCGATCACGATCGCCGCGATGATCAGGCTCCGTTGGTGCGTCACCAGCCACTCGGCTATGGACTCGCCGTCGTCGTCGAGTGTGGGGCGTGCGGCGGCTCCGGTCTTCGTCATTCGTCAGGTCAGTTCGGGGGTGGAACATGAAGATGCGTGCCGACGCGAGCACGGCACGGATCGCGTCCGCGACACCAGGAGGAAACTAGCGGCCCCGCCCTCTGTATTGAAGTCGTGCCCGGGAGTGCGAGAAGGGCTGCCCTCGCTCTCGAGGTTGCAACATGCCCCCGGGCGGACTCGAACCGCCGGCCTGCGGTTTAGGAAACCGTCGCTCTATCCACCTGAGCTACGGGGGCGATGACGTGGTGAATCTTAACACGCCGCCGCTGGCGCTTCACGCTGGAACGACTCGCGCCGCGACGCTCGAGGTTCCGAACGCCGCGGCGCGAGAGATCCCGGTCGGGATCCGTGGGCGCGCGCCTCGCGCGCCGAGAGGCCTATGGCTTTCTCGGTTGCGCCGTCCTTCCGCTGCTCGAGGACGACCCGGAGCTCGCGCTGCCGCTCGACGACCCGCTCGACGACCCGCTCGACGAGCCGCTGGTCGAGCCGCCGCTCGCCCGGGAGGACCCGGCATTCACGCTCGCGGGCGTTGCGCGCGTGCGCGGCTGCGCCGTGCCGCCCGTGGTCGAGGCGGTGCCGCCATTCCGGGTGTAGCCCCGGCCCTTCACCACGCTCCCGCCGCCGTCCTCTGGGACCCTCGGGCGCACGACCACGACCACCCCGCCGCCGTATCCGTATCCGGGGATCCAGCCCGAGCCGAACCCGTAGCCGTAATAGTTGCCGAGGCCCGCGTATCCGTAGCGGGACCACTGGCTCGTGCGAGCGCAGTAGGAGTAGTCGTACATCCCCCACATGCTCATGCTGCACATGCCGTACGGGTCGCCATACGAGTAGAAGCTCGGATACCCGAAGCCGTAGTAGCCGGGATAGTACACGCCGCGCGTCGCAGCGCTCGCGACGCTTGCCTGCTCACGCGGCACGCTGGAGACATCGGAGGAACCGCCAGCATCGAGCATGAACGTCTTCGGGAAGCCCGCGGCCACCACCACGTCGATCACCGGCGTGGCGACGCCGAGCGACTGCAACTCCAGGAGGTCCTTCGCGTCGAGAGTCCGCTTCGCTACGCTCTCGCGCGTGGATTCGGCGATGCCGAGCACCGGTCCGAGCGCCCGGCGCACCGCTTCGGGCGCCGAAACGAGGTTCGTGGATTCCCGGAAGATCCGCACCCGCGCCTTCGAGACGTCGTCGAAGCCGCTGCCCTGCACGTGCAGCCAGTCCCCGCGCGGCGTGATCACGAACGCGCCCGAGCGCACCTGTGCCGGGAGTCCGTTGCACGAGACCTCGGCTGAGAGCACGATGCGCCCGCCGTCCGCGGCGAGCCGGGCACTCTCCCAGCCGAAGCAGCCCTCGGTCGTCACGGGCTGGCGGCTGCCATCGAGCACGAGACGCGAGACCTCCTTGATGTCGGCGCCCGCCACTTCGAGCACGCGGAGCGTGCCGAGGTCGAGCGTGGGGACGATGCACGTGGTGCCCGAGCCCGGCATCGCATCCATCGGTTCCCAGCACCCGGTCCACGCGAGCGGCGCGGCGGTGGATGCGTTGGTCACCACCTGCGCCGGTGCGGGCGCCGCCATCAGTGCCGAGGTGGCGATCGTGGTGACTGTGGTGAGGAGGATCCGTTGGGTCGTCATGATGCGTCCCGGTCAGAAGCGAAGCGTGATGCCCACCGACGACGATGCGCCGGACAGGTCGAGGGGCTTGAAGCCCTGGAAGTCGGACGAGAGCTCGCCGCGAGCGCGCAGGTACCGCACCTCACCCGTCAGCTGCAGGTGCGGCGAGATCGCCCACCCGGCGCCCACGCTGCCTTGCAGGAGGCCGGCCGTGCCCGAGGATTCGTAGCGGTCGGCGAACACGTCGAGCGTCTGGTAGTCGATGAAGTCGCCCACTTGGTTGAAACGGTATCGGACGACGCCGGCCCCGAGCGACGCGAATGGCACGAACCGCCTCGGGATCCAGGCGATGCTGCCCACGCGCTGGCCTCGCGGCGTGAGGTAGTAGCGCAGCGACGCCGTCAGCGGGACCGTCCGGAAGTACGTCGTCTGTTCGATGGGCAGGTTGTTATTGTCCACCCAGTCGCGGAACTCGGAGCGCGTGCTGCTGCTGTTGGACGAGGCGCCGACGACGAGGTCGAGCCGATCGCCGACGGAGACGGCGACGTCCCCGCCGATCTGGCCCGACGCGAAGTCGGACTTGCCGAGCGTGAGTTCGCGCATGCTGAACGTGAAGAGGTCGCTCGACGCGCTGGGCGCGGCGAATCCGCCGTAGAGCGTGATGGCGACCTTGGGCGCGCGGAACGCGAACCCGTCTCCGCCAGTTTGCGCCTTCGCCGCCGGTGCGACCGTGGCGGTCGCGACACCGAGCGCGATCAGCACCATTGCGGGTGGAATCGAGGATCCGATGCGCATACGGACGGCCCTCAGAGGTTGTCGATACAACTTATATAGGGGGTTCCGTCACATTGTTCCAGTCTAGAAGCTGACGAGCGCCTCCACCCGGCGTCCCACGAGCGCCTGCCGCCACGGCAGGAACTCCAGGGCGACCACGACGGCGACTCCGGCCACGGTGGCGTCCAGCCCCTCCGAGAGGCGGATGGCCGCGACCGCGGTTCCGCCCGTGGCGAGCAGGTCGTCCACGATGAGCACCCGGGCGTTGTCGTGGAAGGCGTCCCGATGCACCTCGAGCGCGTCCGTGCCGTACTCGAGCGCGTAATGCTCCCGGACGATGTGGTACGGCAGCTTCCCCGGCTTGCGGACCGGGACCAGGGCCGCGCCCAAGGCCAGCGCCACCGGCGCGCCGAACAGGAACCCGCGGCTCTCGATCGCCAACACGTGCGTGATCTGGTCCGAGCGCCACGGCGCTGCCAGGCCGTCGCAGGTCCGCCTGAAGAGTACCGGGTCCTGCAGCACCGGCATGATGTCCTTGAAGAGGATGCCCGGCTTCGGGAAGTTGGGGACGTCGCGGATGGTGGCGGCGAGGTCGGCGGCGAGCTGGGCATCGTGAGGCATCTTCAGTCCCGGAAACCGTGAGTCCCGATCAGGGGCACGAAGCGCACCGCCTCGAGGCTCATGCGCTCCTCGCCTTCCGGCGTACGCCGGACACGCACCAGCACCTGTTCGTCCCGCCCGCCGATCGGCACGAGGAGTTGCCCGCCGATCGTCAGCTGCTCGACGAGCGGGCGCGGCACGTCGGGAGAGGCGGCGCCGACGAGGATCGCATCGTAGGGTGCGAACTCCGGCCATCCCAGGGAACCATCGCCCACCCGCTGAGCCACGTTCGCGATCCCGGTCGCCGCGAACGCGCGCTGCGCCTCCTCGGCGAGGGCCGCGATGCGCTCCACCGTGAACACCTGGCTGGCGAGACGGCTGAGCAGCGCCGTCTGGAAGCCGGACCCGGTGCCGATCTCGAGCACACGCTCACGGCCGGTCAGTCCCAGAAGCTCAAGGTACCGCGCGTGCACCCACGGTTGGCTGATGGTCTGGCCATGGCCGATCGGGAGCGGCGCGTCCTCGTAGGCGCGGTGCTGCACGCCGGTGGGCACGAAGAGGTGCCGCGGCACGTCGTCGAAGGCCTTCAGGACGGCCATGTCCTTGATCCCCTTCTGCTGCAACTCCTCGATCAGCCGGCGGCGGGCACCGCCGAACTGCCGCGCTACAGGGGTCGCCACCACTGCTCCGCGTCGACAATCCGGTCGCGTGCGGTGAGGTCGAGGTGCAGCGGCGTGACGGACACGTAGCCGTCCTTGACCGCGCGGAAATCCGAGTCCTCGCTGCCGCTCCACGCCACGGACCCGCCGCCGATCCAGAAGATCGCACGTCCCCAGGGATCCTTCATCGGCGTGAGGGAGTCGGAGAAGACGCGACGCCCCAGGCGCGTGAGCTTCATCCCCCTCACCTCGGCGGCCGGGATGGCCGGGATGTTCACGTTGAGCAGGGTATCGGCCGGGAAGTTGGGGAGCGAGGTCAGGTGCGCCAGCAGCTTGGCGAGCGTCTCCACATGCGCCTCGAGGAGGTGGTCGTCGGAGCGCAGCACGCGGCCCGCGAAGGAGACAGCGATGCTCGGCACGCCGAGCGCAAGTCCCTCCATCGCCGCGGCCACGGTGCCGGAGTAGAGCACGTCCTCGCCCATGTTCGGACCGTGGTTGATGCCGCTGAGCACGAAGTC
>JAOUHR010000192.1 GCA_029884515.1 Gemmatimonadota bacterium | reverse complement strand
AAGGACGCCCGGGTGATCCTGGTGAAGCTCGCCGACCGGCTCCACAACATGCGGACGCTGGAGTGGATGCCCGAGGAGAAGCGCCGCCGGATCGCGCTCGAGACGCGCGACCTCTACGCACCGATGGCGCACCGGTTCGGCCTCGCGTCCATGAAGGCGGAGCTCGAGGACCTCGCCTTCAAGTGGATGGAGCCGACGGACTATCAGTCGCTCGCCAAGTTGATCGCGAACAAGCGTGCTGACCGTGACGCGCTGATCGGCGAGATGATCGTCCCGCTGGAGACCCGGCTGCGCGATTCCGGCGTGATCCTCCACGAGGTCGGGGGGCGACCGAAACACCTCTGGTCGATCTGGAACAAGATGCAGCGGCGCGACAAGCCGTACGACGACATCTACGACCTCTACGCGATCCGCGTCCTCGTGGAGAACGTGCCGGAGTGCTACCACGCGCTCGGCGTGATCCACGGCGCCTGGACACCGCTGCAGGAGCGGATCAAGGACTACATCGCGAGCCCGAAGTCCAATGGCTACCAGTCGCTGCACACGACCGTCTTCGGGCCCCGCGGGACGCTGTTCGAGATCCAGATCCGGACGCGCGAGATGCACCGCACGGCCGAATACGGCATCGCGGCGCACTGGCTCTACAAGGAGGGCGAGAAGGGCGGCAAGCGCGACCTCGACCGCCAGCTCTCCTGGTTCCGCCAGGTGCTCGAGCTCCAGCTGGATGCCGAGACGCCCGACCAGTTCCTCGAGTTCCTCAAGCTCGACCTGTACCAGGATGAGATCTTCGTGTTCACGCCCAATGGTGACGTGATCCAGCTGCCGAAGGGCGCCACGCCGATCGACTTCGCCTTCGCTGTGCACACGCAGGTGGGCCTGCACACGCAGGGCGCCCGGGTGAACGGGCGGATCGTGCCGCTCTCGCGGGAACTGCGGAATTCGGAGACGGTGGAGATCATCCGCTCGCCGAACGCGCGGCCGAGCCGGGACTGGCTCGCCCATGTCCACACCGGGCGTGCGCGCCACCGCATCCGCCAGTGGCTCCGCAATGAGGAGCAGAAGACCTTCGTGACGGTCGGCCAGGAGATCCTCGACCGCGAGCTGCGCCGCCGGCGCCACGCCAAGCTCACCGACGCCGAGCTCACGCGCGGGGCGTCGGCCCTCAAGCTCAACGACCACGACCACGTCTTCGCGAGCATCGGGCAGGGTGACATCACCGTCACCCAACTGCTGAAGGCGGTCTACCCCGACCTCGACGTCACACAGGAGACGGCGCTCAAGCCGAGCGCGCTCGAGCGGCTGATCGACCGGATGCGCCGGCCCGGCACCTCGCGCGGCCTCCGCATCCAGGGGGCCGACGGCCTGATGGTGCGTTACGCCCAGTGCTGCCAGCCCGTGCCGGGCGACACCGTGGTGGGCTACGTCACGCGCGGACGCGGGGTGAGCATCCACCGGCAGGACTGCCCGAACCTGCTCCATCTCGTGCACGAGCCCGAGCGGCGGCTCGAGATCGACTGGCAGGAGAGCGCTGGCGAGCGCTTCGTGATCCGCCTTTCCATCGAGGGGAACGACCGGCGGGGCCTCTACGCGGACCTGGCCGCCGCCGTGAGCGGCACCGGCACCGACATCCGCTCGCTCGAGCTCAAGACGATCGACGGGCGCGTGGTGGGCGCGGCGCTCGTCGAGGTCGAGAACCTCGCGCACCTCGACAAGATCATCAAGGCGGCGCGACGCGTGAAGGGCGTGAGCGAGGTGGCGCGACGGGAGCGCCTGACCGCGGAAGAAGGCTAGATTCCGGGGTTCTCACCTCCTCTCCGGCCCCCCGTCCATGCATGCCATCCTGCTCAACACGCACAACCTGCTCCGGTGGGTGGTGCTCGCGCTCGGAGTGCTCGCGCTGCTGAAGGCGTATCAGGGCATCTCCGGCGACCGTCCGTACGCGGACGCGCGCCGCACCGGTCTCTTCTTCACGGCCGCGCTGCACACGCAGCTGCTGCTCGGCCTGGTGCTCTTCGTCACCAGCCCGTTCATCAAGACGGCGATGAGCGACATGAAGGCCACCATGGGCGACGCGGCCACGCGCGTCTTCGTGGCCGAGCACCCCACGGTGATGGTCATCGCGGTGGTGCTGATGACCATCGGCGGGATCGTGGCGAAGAACGCCGCCAACGACGCGGCGCGCCACCGGAAGGCGCTGGTGTTCATCGCGATCACCATGGTGATGATCCTCTGGGGCATCCCCTGGCAGCGCCCGCTCTTCCCCGGCATGGGGTGAGCGCGGGAGGGGAGGGCACGTCCTCTCCTCTCACATCTTCCCTCTCCCTTCTGCGGTTCCGTGTTCCAGCTCCAGGCCCCCTTCGCACCCGCCGGTGACCAACCGCGCGCCATCGCCGAACTCACGGCGGGGCTCGCGCGCGGCGACCGGTTCCAGACGCTCCTGGGCGTGACGGGTTCGGGGAAGACCATGACCGTCGCGAACGTCATCGCACACTACGGCAAGCCGGCGCTCGTGCTCTCGCACAACAAGACGCTGGCGGCCCAGCTCTACGGGGAACTCAAGGGGTTCTTCCCGAACAACGCGGTCGAGTACTTCATCTCGTACTACGATTACTACCAGCCCGAGGCGTACGTCCCGGCGTCGGACACGTACATCGAGAAGGACGCCTCGATCAACGAGGACATCGACCGCCTGCGGCTCCGTGCGACCTCCTCGTTGATGGAGCGCGACGACGTCATCATCGTGGCCACCGTCTCCGCGATCTATGGCCTCGGCGATCCCGAGACCTACCGCGAGTCGATGGTGATGCTGGGCACCGGGCAGACGATCCCGCGCGACGACATCCTGAAGGCGCTCGTGCGCATCCAGTACGGCCGCAACGACGTCGCCTTCGAGCGCGGCACCTTCCGGGTGCGCGGCGACACGGTGGAGATCTTCCCCGCCTACGAGGAGCAGGCGGTGCGGATCGAGATGTTCGGGGACGAGATCGAGCGCATCTCGAAGATCGACCCGCTCACGGGCCAGACCATCACCACGCTCCAGCGGACCGCCGTGTACCCCGCCAAGCACTTCGTCACCACGCGCCCATCGCTGGAGCGTGCCGTGAAGGAGATCCGGGCGGAACTCGTCGAGCGCCTGGTCGCGCTGAAGCAGGCGGGGAAGCTCCTCGAGGCGCAGCGCCTCGAGTCGCGCACGAACTTCGACATCGAGATGATGCTGGAGATCGGCACCTGCCCGGGCATCGAGAACTACTCGCGCATCCTCGCGGCCCGCGAGCCGGGCGCGCGCCCGGCCTGCCTCTTCGACTACTTCCCCGACGACTTCCTCGTGGTGGTGGACGAGTCGCACGTCACGCTCCCGCAGATCGGCGGGATGTTCAATGGCGACCGGGCCCGCAAGACCACCCTCGTCGAGTACGGGTTCCGCCTGCCGAGCGCGCTCGACAACCGGCCGCTGATGTTCGACGAGTTCCTCGCGCTCACCCCGCGCGCGCTGATGGTCTCGGCGACGCCCGGCGAGCTCGAGCTCAAGCTCTCCGAGGGCGTCGTGGTGGAGCAGGTGATCCGGCCCACGGGGCTGCTCGACCCCGTGATCGACATCCGTCCGGTGAAGGGACAGGTGGACGACCTGCTGCACGAGATCCGGCTCCGCGAGCGGCGCGGCGAGCGGGTGCTCGTGACCACCCTCACGAAGCGCATGGCCGAGGACCTCAGCGACTACCTCGCGCAGGTGGGCGTGCGGGTGCGGTACATGCACGCCGACATCGACGCGATCGAGCGCATGGAGATCGTCCGCGGCCTGCGGCTCGGCGAGTTCGACGTGCTCATCGGCATCAACCTCCTGCGTGAGGGGCTCGACCTGCCGGAGGTCTCGCTGGTCGCCATCCTCGACGCCGACCAGGAGGGCTTCCTGCGCTCCGACCGCTCGCTCATCCAGACGGTGGGACGCGCGGCCCGGCACGTGGAGGGCCGCGCGATCTTCTACGCCGACCGGATCACCGGTTCCATGCAGCGTTGCCTGGACGAGACGGCGCGTCGCCGCGAGAAGCAGGCGGCGCACAACGCCGAGCACGGCATCGTGCCGGCGGGAGTCGTGAAGAGCGTGGACCAGGTGCGATTCTCGACGCGGGTCGCGGATGCGCGGGACGGCACGGAGGAGCGCGAGGCCGACCGGACGCGAGGCAAGAAGCAGAAGAAGGTGGCGGAGGCGCAGCGCTCCTACGGCACGGACGACCTGCCGGGACTCGTGCAGCGACTCGAGGAGGAGATGCGCACCGCGGCGAAGGACCTCGACTTCGAGACCGCCGCGCGGCTGCGCGACGAGCTGTTCGACCTCAAGGCCGCGATGGGCGAGGGCGGCGGGAAGCGGGCACGTGCCCGCCGCTGAGCTGACCGAGACCGAGCTCGTCGCCTGGGGAGAGGCGTTCGGCCGCACCCTCGTGCCGCCCGCGTGGGTCACGCTCAGCGGCGAGCTCGGCGCCGGCAAGACGACGCTGGTGCGCGCCGTCGCGCGCGCGCAGGGGGTCGTCGAGCCGGTCACGAGCCCGACCTACGGAGTGGTGCGCGAGCACCGCTCGCCGCGCGGGCCGGTGTTCCACGTGGACCTCTACCGGATCGAGGGACCGGAGCAGCTGCACCAACTGGGCTGGGAGGAGATCCGTCGGGCGCGCGGCGTCGTGCTCGTGGAGTGGCCCGAGCGCGTGCTGGACGCGGTGCCGCCGGGTCACGTTGCGCTCAGGCTCGAGCATGTGGCCGGTCGGCCGGACTTGCGGCGGCTCACGTGGTGAGCGCCGGCCACTGGCTCGTTCTGGACGCGTCGGCCTCGATCGGGACGGTCGCAGTGCTGCGCGACGGCGCGCTGGCGGCGGAGCGGACGGTCGAGATGCGAAGCGACGGGGAGGAACGCTACTTCCCCGCGATACTCGGCACCCTGGAGGAGGCTGGTACCTCCCCGCGCGATCTGCAGCGCGTCGTCTGCGGGGCCGGTCCGGGCAGCTTCACCTCGCTCCGCGTGGCCGGCGCGATCGCCAAGGGGATCGCC
>JAOUHR010000191.1 GCA_029884515.1 Gemmatimonadota bacterium | reverse complement strand
AGGTCGGCGAGGATCTTCCGGTCCACCTCGATCCCGGCCGTCTGCAGGCCGTTGATGAACGTGGAGTAGGTCATGTCGTTCAACCGCGCGGCGGCGTTGATGCGCATGATCCAGAGCTTGCGGAAGTCGCGCTTCTTGTTCTTGCGATCGCGGTAGGCGTACACCCAGCCGCGCTCGACGGTCTCCTTCGCGGCCTTCCAGAGCTTCGACCGGCCGCCGAAGGCGCCCTTGGCCGCCTTCATGATCTGCTTCTTGCGCTTGAGGCGCACGACGTTCGACTTGACGCGTGGCATGGAAGTGTCTCCTCAGGCCTGCAACAGGCGCTTCAGGTTCTTGGCTTCGCCGTTCGTCGCAACGGTCGTCGGGCGGCGGAGGTTGCGCTTCCGCTTCGAGGTCTTCTTGGTCAGGATGTGGCTCTTGAACGCCTTCAGCCGGCGCACCTTGCCCGTCCCGGTGATCGAAAAGCGCTTCTTGGCGCCCTTGTGGGTCTTCATCTTCGGCATATGTCCGCCTTTCTCACTTCGGCGTGAGGATCATGGTGAGGGCCTTCCCTTCGAGCTTGGCCGCGGTCTCGATCTTCGCGACGTCCGCCAGGTTCTGGGCGACCCGTTCGACCACGGCCATGCCGAGCTCAGGATGAGCGATCTGCCGGCCGCGGAACATCAACGTCACCTTCACCTTGTTGCCGTCTCCGATGAAGCCGCGGGCGCGGTTGGTCTTCGTGTCGAAGTCGTGCTTCTCGATGCCGGGACGGTACTTCACTTCCTTGAGCTGGATCACGTGCTGCTTCTTCTTGGCCTGCCGCGCCTGCTTGGCCTGTTCGAACTTGTACTTGCCGTAGTCCATGATGCGGACCACCGGCGGACGCGCCAGCGGCGCGACTTCGACGAGGTCGAGGCCTGCCTCGACCGCCATGTTGAGCGCGACGTCCACCTCGAGCACGCCGAGCTGTGCGCCGTCCGCGCCGATCACCCGAACCGGGCTGATACGGATCTGCCGGTTGATTCGGGGGCCCCGCTTGGTGGTGTCCTGGATACGACGGCTCCTGAGATGGAGGAGTACGGCAGCGAAAAAACAAGACGCGGACCCTGGTTCGGAGTCCGCGTCACGCGCGATCCCGCGGGCCAGCGGCCGGCGGGTCGAGAGCTTCAGGACTCCTGCAGCACGACGGCACTGCGATGGGCTGCAGGAGCGCGAAGGCCAGAGGGTGGGGCGAGCTCACGCTCACCCACTTGGATTGATTGTCCGTTGAATCTGGCGGGTGAGGCAGGTCAGGTCAAGCCTCGGGGACGCAAGCGTTTGGACACTTCGGGCGCGACCGGCCGCCGGCATCCTAGGGCGCGCGGACCTCGAGCCCCTTCTCCCCCTGCGCCAGCCGGCCCCACGCGGTGCGGGCATCGTGCTCGAACACGAGCAGCCAGTTGGCGTCGAGGGCGTCCTTCCACAGGGCCCGCTTGGTCTCCAAGGTGCGGAGCGGCTCCACGTCGTAGCCCATGATCCACGGCAGCGGCACATGCGCCGTGGTGGGGCAGACATCCGCGAGGAAGATGGCCGTGTCCCCTCCCCCGTCCACCAGGATGCTCTGGTGGTCCGGCGTGTGGCCCGGGGTGGGGTGCATCCGGATGCCCGGCACGAGGTCGCGCCCCGATTCCACCATCTCCAGCTGGCCGCTCGTGATGAGGGGCTCCCAGTTGGGCGGAAAGTAGCTGGCCGCGGTCCGCTCGTTGGTGTGCGTCGCCCAGCGCATCTCGCCCCGATGCACGAAGTAGCGCGCGTTCGGGAACGTCGGCTCGGGCGCGCCGTCCGCCCCGAGCATCGTGTTGCCGCCGGCGTGGTCGAAGTGCAGGTGCGTGTTGATGACGTACTTCACGTCGGCGACGACGAACCCCGCCGCGACGAGTGCGGCGTCGAGCATCGAGCGGTGTCCCGCGACACTCGCCTCCACCCCGTAGATGTCGAGGAACTTCTCGTTCTCCTTGTTGCCGACGCCGGTGTCGAGCAGCACCAGTCCGTCGGGGTGCTCGATCAGCAGGCAGCGCATGCCGAGTGCGATGCGGTTCCGCTCGTCGGCCGGGATACGCTTCTCCCAGAGCGGTTTCGGGACGACGCCGAACATCGCGCCGCCGTCCAGGCGCTGGCCGCCGGCCTGGAGGGCGTGGATGCGGAGGTCGCCGAGGAGGCGGGATTCGTGAAGGGGGGTTGGGGCGGGCATGAGTCGAAGGATAGCGCGGACCCCTCGGTGACACACCCCGGGACCCTCACCTCCGCGAGCCGTCCGCGGCCAGCATGCAACGGAGATCGAACTGCTCGAGCCAGACTGGATACGGGCCGCTCGGACCCGCGCTCGCCGGTGCGATGGCGATGGGTGCGGTCGCGGGGCCCATCACGAGGGCCGGCATGCTCACCACGGTGCGCACGCGGGCGCGAACGAAGCTCGAGTCCGGAGTCAGTTCGAAGATCGCGGCTGTCGTGTCATCCTCTCCCGCGCTCAAGAGATTCGAGAAGGACTCCGTTCCTCGAGTGAGGAAGGAGGCGATCCGCCGCTCGTGCGGCTTCTCCTTCTCGCGCGCCCCTGCGCCGCGCCAACGGAGCACCGCTCCCGCTGGATCGCGGTCGCGCCATGCCACGACTAGCCCCTCCCGCGACCCTATGAGTCGCGGCTCTCGAATCCTCTGCATGTCGTCCTCGCGGACAAGGCGCGGCGCCGCCCACCCGGCTCCTGACTGGTAGCTGAGCCAGATCCCGGTCCGGATCCGACCAGCGCTCTCGTCCACTGCTTCCGCGATGGTGGCGATCCAGAGCGTGTCGCGGAACCTGAGCAGGTCGAGATAGGTCGCGTTGATGAGCGTGGGCAACGGGTACTCGACGCGCCAAGCACCCGAACGGCCGCGGATGAGCACCAAACGGCTGTGCGCGAACTCGTCATTGAGGTCCAGCACCCCCGCGACCAATTCGTCCCGGTACGAGGCACCGTCGCCCGCGATCTGGCGGGCCGCGACGGATCGCTTGCCGAGCTGCGCCACCCGTGACACGTCGTGCCAGCCGTCGCGATCGAGGCGCCCACCCCAGAGGGTCAGTCCGCTTAGGCGCTCACTCGGCGTGGCGCGGTCGATCGTGGCGGCGAAGACCACGTCCACAGCGTCTCCCGACACACGCCGGAGCCTGGGGTCCTCCATCCGGAGTCCCTGCACCGGCTGCGCAACACCTGCGACCGCCCCGGCGCGTCGTGCGATGAATCCGACCGCCCCCGTATCCAGCACGGTGAGCGTGTCGGAACGCGGCGCGAACTGGTAGTACGGCCAGCCGAGGAAGAGCGCTGCGTCGTCGAGGGTGGCCGCTGCCATCGGCGCCACATACCAACTCGGCGCCACCGGCACGCCGGCAAGCCGATCGGCGCACTCTGTGGCCGCCCGCCTTTCGACAGGAGCGACGCGTGACGTCGGAGCGGCTCCCGCCGTGGCGAATGCCACGACGAGAGCCGTGCACAGGACGATCCGCGGCGCCGTGGAGCCAGGGCGACGCCGATCAAGGAGTGACATCGAACTCCTCCCACCGGCCGCGACCGAGGTTGCCGATCCGGACCTCGCCGCTGCCCTGCACCGCCCGCAGCATCTGGACCGCCCGGCGGACCGACTCGGGCCGCAGGTGCTCGGCCCCTCGCTGCACCGTCAGCGTTGTGCGGCCGACGAGACCCGGCTTCGCGGTCGTGCGCCCTGCCTGCCGACGGTAGAGCTCGAGGGCCGCGGCAAGATCGAGCGGATTCGCCGAGGATGCCGGAAGGAGGATGATGTCTCGCTGGCCGGGCTCGGAGAATCGGAGGATCTCCGCCCGGGCATCCGGGGACGAGAGCGCTTCGACGAGCGCGACGCGCACCCTTCCGGTGGATTGTGCGAACAACGTCGTGGCGCAGAGCAGCAGCAGCACCGCGGCTGCGCCGGCGAAGAATGAGTAGCGTGACAGGTTCATTGGAAGCTCCTTGGGTCAGGCGAAGGTGTGGGATGGCGAACTACATCTCGATTCCGCCGATCTTCTCGCAGTAGAGCTCTTCGTATTCCACGACACGTCCCAGGCTGTCCACCCAGACGTTGTACCAGCAGAGATAGAGCTCATCGCCCCTGATCTCCTCGCCACCCGCAGTGGGTGCCGGAGGGGGCGCACAGGGGGCCTGATTGGCCCTCGCCGTCGACTGCTCCGTGAGGCTCCACGCCGCGTACTTCGAGAGCATCGGGAGACTCACCCGGATCGTGAAGTTCGCGTTCGCGGACGCGCTCGCACCGCACGTGCTCCGGGTATCCCACTGTTCGCGCCCGGACGGCTCGAAGTACATCAGAATCCCGGTATCCTCCTCCAGTCCTTTCACCTCCGAGATGGGGATCGGCTGACTGTTCGCGCCGACCACTGAGACCGAAGGGGAGATCGTGTAGCCCGTGCCCACGCCGCGCAGGCCGTACTCGAGCACGAGTACGGATCCGGAGAACCAGGCCCGTAGCCAGTAGTCGTCCACCCTGGGGGTCGTCCAGACTCCGCCGGCATCGTCGAGCGCGGAGGCGGCGCCGATCGGCGTCGCTGCACGCGACAGCGTGTCCTGCGTGTGCGAAAGCACCATCGCCCCAACCGGCACCGCGAACTCCAGGTCCCGCCCCGCCCCCGCCGACCCGGGCGGCCCCACCGCATCCCCGCACGCCGCCACCACCGCCACCACGGCCGCGCCCACCCCCCATCGCATCGCTCGCGTCGATCGCATCGCGCACCTCCTCGCCTGAGCGTTGAACGGATCCCCGGCTCGAACGGGCCCGGCTGTGCGCCGAGCCCGCCCGAGTGCCGCCAGGGTACCTCCGCTCCGCTCCCGCTCCTCTCACGCGACGTCACTCATCGTGACCCCATGTGGCGATCCCGCTGCCGATGCTGCGGGCGATGCCGCGCGCAACCACTGCCGGAACCCCTCGCAGGCGATCCGCTCCCCCTCACCCGCCCGCAGCGCCGAGGCCGTCGTGCCGAGGTGCCGGCGGATCGCGTTCCGCAGCGCGGTCGGCGACGCGAACGCGAGGTCCTCCGCG
>JAOUHR010000190.1 GCA_029884515.1 Gemmatimonadota bacterium | reverse complement strand
CGTGCTCGGCGGCGGCATGCAGTACCTCTCCAAGGGATTCGCCGAACGCGGGTTCCCGGTGCCGGGCAAGATCCTGGCGGTGCTCTTCGCGATCCTCTGTGTGGGCGGGTCACTGGGCGGCGGGAACGCCTTCCAGGTGAACCAGTCCATGAACGCGATGCAGGAGACCTTCCCGATCCTCACACAGTTCCCGTGGGTGTACGGCGCGCTGATGACATTCCTCGTCGGCATCGTGATCGTCGGTGGGATCAAGCGCATCGCGAATGTGGCCGACAAGATCGCGCCCGCGATGACGCTCATCTACGTCACCGCCTGCATCTTCGTGATCCTCTCCAACCTCCACCACATCCCGGCGGCCTTCGCCTCGATCTTCACGGAGGCGTTCGCGCCGGACGCCGTGTACGGCGGCTTCGTCGGCACACTGGTGATGGGCTTCCAGCGCGCGGCCTTCTCCAACGAGGCCGGGGCGGGCTCCGCGGCCATCGCGCACTCGGCGGCCAGGACGGCGTATCCGGTGCGTGAGGGCGTCGTGGCCCTCCTCGAGCCATTCATCGACACGGTGGTGATCTGCACCATGACGGCGCTGGTGATCGTCGTGAGCGGCGCCTACAACAACCCCGAGTACGCGGGGCTCGTGGAGCTGAGCGCGGGGGCGGCCCTCACGTCGCGCGCCTTCGGCGAGCACATCAGCTTCTTCCCCTATGTGCTCTCCGCGGCGGTCTTCCTCTTCGCCTACTCGACGATGATCTCGTGGTCGTACTACGGCGAGCGCTGCTGGGTGTGGATGTTCGGGGACGGCGCCTCGCGCTACTACAAGGCGCTCTTCCTCACCTTCGTCTTCCTCGGGTCCATCATCACGTCACAGAACGTGCTGAACTTCGGCGACCTGATGATCCTCGGCATGGCCTTCCCGAACATGATCGGCCTGTACCTGCTGCACGGGAAGGTGCGCACGGCGCTCGACGAGTACTGGCGGAAGTTCAAGGCCGGGGAGTTCAAGGTGTACCTGTAGTCCCGGCCGTTCGCAGCACCACGAACCCCGCCCGGCCCGTGCCGGACGGGGTTCGTCGCGTCAGGGCGCGCGCACGATCCGGCCGCCCTGCATCACGAAGCGCACGTCGCGCGCCCGGGCGATCTCGCGCGTGGGATCGCCGCCCACGGCGACCAGGTCGGCGAACAATCCCTCGCGCACCGCCCCGAGGTGCGCGTCGAGCCCGAGGATGCGCGCATTCACGCTCGTGGCGGATCGCAGCGCCGCGGGAGCGCTCATGCCGGCGCCGACGAGGAGTTCGATCTCCCAGGCATTGGTGCCGTGCGCATACACGCCAGCGTCACCGCCCAGGCAGATCGGCACGCCCGCGGCGACCGCCGCCATCAGGCCCGCCCGCTTCTGCACCATGCGTGCGGTCGGCGCGGAGCCTTCCTTCCACCCCGCGTAGCGCGCCGTCGCCTCCACCGCCGCGAGCGTGGGGCAGTAGCCGACGCTTCGCTCGGCCATCATCCGCCAGATCTCCGGCGTGCCGGCGTCGCCATGCTCGATCGTCGCCACGCCGGCGAGGATCGCGCGCCGCATCCCCTCGGCGGTGGCCGCGTGCGCGACCACCTTGCGGCCGCTCGCCGCCGCCACCTCGACCAGGGCGCCCAGTTCGGCCTCCGAGAAGGTCGGCGCCGCCTCGCCGTTCGCGCCCCAACGGTAGTCGGCGTACACCTTGATCCAGTCGGCGCCGTGCCCGACCTGGTCGCGCGCCACGCGCGTGAGGCCCTCGGTGCCATCGGCTTCCTCCGCGCCCTGCGGCACGTGGAACTCGGGGGCGAAGCCCTTGGGCCCGTAGCTGCCCGTGGCGACGATCGCCCGCGATGCGATGAGGAGGCGCGGGCCCGGGATGATCCCCTCCTCGATCGCCTCCTTGAGTCCGGCGTCCGCGTAGCCCGCGCCCTCGGTGCCGAGGTCGCGCGCGGTGGTGAAGCCCGCCTGCAGCGTGGCCCGCGCGTGGTTGACCGCGCGCGCGGTGCGCAGGCTCAGGGGCTCCGTCAGCACCTGGTCGTTCCAGCTGGTCTCGTTGTACGGGTGCAGGAACAGGTGGGTATGCCCCTCGATGAACCCCGGCAGCAGCGTGGTGCCCGGGAGCGCGACCGTGCGCGCTCCCGGGGGCGCGCTCACCCGCGCACGCGGGCCCACCGCGGCGATGCGGTCGCCGCGCACGAGCACCACCCAGCCCTCGTGCGCCGCGTCCTCGGTACCGGTGAACACGCGGTCGGGGACGAGCAGGATGACGCTCGACGCGTCGGCGCCAGGTTGCGCCCGCGTGACTTGGGCGCCTGCGATGAGGAGGAGCGTCGCCGCGAGTGCGCGAGCATATGGTGCGCGAGACATGTCGATGTTCCTCAGGTCCGTGCGGCGGGCACGTCCGTGACGCCCCCCGACACGATGAAGGCCAGGACGTCCGAGCTCTGCGCCTCGAGGTGCGTCACGCGCGAGCGCGGCACCACGAGGAGCTGGCCGGCGAAGTTGTACGACTGCGGGCACCAGACCGCGACGTCGCCGGGCAGCCCGATCGCGTCGAGGGATCCCTGCGTGATGAAGCCGAACGTGCGAAGCGACGAGTCCGCCGAGAGCGAGATCAACACCGGAGCGTCGAAGCGCCGCTTCTCTCCGACGAACGCGTTGAGCAGGTCCTTGGTGGACGAGTAGAGCAGCCGCACGAAGGGGAGCCGGTTGAGCAGGTCCTCCATCTGTCGCTCCACCGTGTCCCAGAGGATCGTGGAACCGAGGAAGCCGATGAGCATGATCGCCAGCACGGTGATCACGAAGCCGGCGCCGGGGATGGGGAGGCCCAGCCAGCCGTCGATGCGCGTGAAGGTGATCCAGCACACCGCCACCGTGAGCGCGAGCGGCACGGTGAGGACGAGGCCGCGCAGGAAGTAGGTGAGGGGTCGCTTCATGGTGGGGATGGCAACGGGGACGGGAGATGTCGCGTAGCTTGTGGACTTCGCCAGAAGATAACCCCGAACCGAATCGCCCGATGACCTCTCGCGCCCTCCTCCGCCGCGCCGTCACCCTCCTCGCCATCGTCGCGTTCGCGCCGCTACCGGCGACGGCGCAGCGCGCCAAGCTCCCGCTCACGCAGGACACGTATGACCTCTGGCGCACGATCCAGCAGCCGCGCCTCTCGGCCGATGGCGCCTGGGCGGTCTACACGCTCTCGCCCACCATGGGTGACGGCGAGCTGGTCGCGCGCGCGACGGGAGCGAGCACGGAGCATCGCGTGGCCCGCGGCTGGACCGGACGTCCCCTGACCTCGGTCACGGGGACCCCGTTCAACCCGCAGGCCGCCGAGGTGACCGCGGACTCGCGGTTCGTCGTCTTCCTCGTCTATCCGACGAAGGCCCAACTCGACTCGGCGCGCGTCAAGAAGGTGCGCGCCGCGGAACAGCCGAAGAACAAGCTCGCGATCCTCTCGCTCGCGACGGGAGCCGTGACCACGGTGGATCGTGTGCGCGGATTCGAGCTCGCGCGCGATGCCGGCCGCTTCGTCGCCTATCAGATCGACGCCGACACCACGGCCGGCGCGGGCACCGCAAATGCCGGCGCGCGCGGTGGTGCCGCGAACGCCACACGCACCGATTCCACCAAGCCGGCGCCGCGCCGCAAGGATCCCGGTGCGCCGATGGTGCTGCATGACCTCGCGTCCGGCGCCGACGTGCGCGTCGAGGGCGTCACCAACTACTCCTTCGATCACGGCGGGAAGTGGCTCGTCTACACGGTGACCGGTGCCGATTCGCTCGGTGTGGACGGCGCCTACGTGCGCGAGCTGGCCACCGGTCGCGTGACGCCGCTCAAGGTGGCGACCGGGAACTATCGCTCGCTCGCCATCGATGAGGCGGGCACGCAGGTCGCGTTCCTGACCGACGCCGACGAGTGGACGGCGGAGAAGCCGCGCTTCACGCTGTACCACGCGTCGCTGGGCGGTGGTGCGCCCGTCCGGGGCGCCGCGCGCGCGCGGCCGGGACCGCAAGCTGCGACGGTGGCCGTCGCGGCCGGCGCCGTGGGCGATGGCGACCGCATCGCGGAGCGCGGACGCGTCGCGTTCGTGAAGGACGGCGGCGTGCTGCAGTTCGGCATCCAGCCGGTGCCGCTCGACTCGATCCCGGCCGACTCGCTCTACGACAAGGCCGTGGTGGACCTCTGGCACTGGCGCGACGCGCGGCCGCAGCCGATGCAGAAGCTCCAGGCGAACGCGGACCGCAGCCGCGCCTACCCCGCTGTCTTCCACGTGGCGACGCGGCAGATGCGACGCATCGCGAGCGACTCGATGCCGAACGCGCAACTCTCGGATGATGGCCGCACCGCGGTGCTCGTCACGAACGTGCCCTACCAGATGGACGCCCTCGCCGGCGAGGGCGGGAACGACGTGCACCTCGTGAACACCGTCACGGGCGCCTCGCGGCCGTTGGCGAAGAAGATCCGCGGCTCGGGGCAACTCTCGCCCGGCGCGAAGTACGTGATCTGGTGGGAGGGGGGCGCGTGGCGCGCACACGATGTCGCCGCCAACCGCACGCGCGACCTCACCGGCGGTATCGCCGGCATCTCGTTCGAGGACGAGACGCACGACACGCCGAGCGAGCCGGGGCCATACGGCGTCGGCGGCTGGACGACGAACGACGCGCGCGTGCTCATCTACGACCGCTACGACATCTGGGAGGTCGATCCCTCGGGCGCGGTGCCCGCGCGCAACCTCTCCGACGGGGTCGGTCGCAGGCAGTTCCTCACCTTCCGGCTGATCGACCTCGAGCCGGAGGAGCGCGCCTACGACCCGACCAAGGCGCTCAACCTCCGTACGTTCGACAACACCACGAAGTACGCGGGGCTCTACCGTGACCGCGTGGGCGGCACCGCGGAGCCGGAGCGCGTGATGATGAGCCCGAAGTCGTGGCCGCTGCTGCAGAAGGCGCGCCACGCCGACCAGCTGCTCGCCACGCGCGCCGACTACCGCGAGTACCCGAACCTATGGACCGGTCCCTCGTTCGACCGGCTCACGCGCATCAGCGACGTCATGCCCGAGCAGGCGCAGTATTCGTGGGGCGACGTGGAGCTCGTGAAGTGGCTCAACACCGACG
>JAOUHR010000189.1 GCA_029884515.1 Gemmatimonadota bacterium | reverse complement strand
CGTGACCGGTCATGATCCTTCACTTCGGGAGGAGAGGAGCGTGATGCAGCAACGGGCGTTCCTGGTGGCCGCCGGCCTTCTGGCCGCGGGCTGTGCGGGGTACCGCGGAGGCTGGGAGAGCGTCGCCTACATCGGCACTCCGCCGAACGCGTCCAGTCTCGACTCGATGTCGCGCGTCGTGCCGCGACAGCCTCCGGAGTTGCGCGTGCCCGGGCTCGCGCTGCGCGTGGCCATCAACAACCAACTGCGGACGTACGACACGAAGGTCTATCTCTTCATCCTTCCGCTCTCCTACGATCCGCGCCGGGTGTACGCCAACGATCCCGCACCGGGCCGGACGCGCGTGTTCGTGACGGTGACGCCCGCAACGACGGGGTTCGTCTTCCGTCCGTCGGCTGCCGTGCTGCAGGTCGCCGGCCAGCGCCTGGCGGGCGCGGCCGGTTTCGAGTTCGGCCAGTGGGACGATGCCTGGAGGCGAGCCGGGAGCGGCGCGCGGTGGGGGTACCGGCCGATCGTGTCCGAGGACAGCCTCCTGGACGTGGGTCGCCGGTACTATCTCTCCATCGACTTCGAGGTGCCCGTGCCGTCCCCGCGGTCGCCCGACATCGTGTTGGACCTCTCGGGGGCGCTGCGATCGGCCAGCGAGCCGCCGGTGCCGCTGATCCGATTCCTGCCGGGGCGGTGGAGGGCGGGATACACCTGAGGTGAGGCCACCTTGCGTGGCCCACCGTTGCTCGAGGCCGCATCACCCTAGGATCTCCAAGGCGCGACTGGCGAGGCCTCGGTACCGCTCTGGGGCGCGTCCTAAAGCGAACTCTTCTCTCGAGATGAGTTCCGGATGGTCTCCGTCCAACTGGAAGCGGCTCCGACCCTGCGCGTCCAGAGAACGACAGCGCTGTTCCAAGTCACTGAGCACTTCCAGTACTTGAACACCTTCGCCGCCGTCGACGATTACGATCCGGGCACCGACCGGTTCCTCATGAGTCGCTCGGCGATCCCGAATCTCCCGGGAACGGACATCCAGGTGATCGAGAATGCGTTCGATCTCTTGCAGCGTCTTGCGCCATCGTTCATCCGCGCGGGCTCGCTCTTCTTGTGGATGACTGCGCCGGCCGGGCGATGATGACGCCGCACCCGGAATCGGGTCAGGCGAACCTGCTCAGAGCTTGTACAACCGCGCCGCATTCCCGCCGAGGATCGCCTCCTTGTCCGCCGCGGCGATCGGGAGCGACTTGAGCGCGGCGTTCATCGCCGGGATGCTCCCGATCGCATGCGGATAGTCGCTCCCTGCGAGCACGTGATCCGCGCCGGCGAAGCTGATCGCGAGCATCAGCGCGTCGCGGTCGAAGTTCACGGTGTCGTAGTGCCAGCCCTTCAGGTACTCGCTCGGCAGGCGGTCGATGTGCGCGCGGCACTCGGGGAACGCGTGGAAGCCGCGGTCGAGCCGCTCGGCGAGGTACGGGATGGCGCCGCCCAGGTGGCTCAGCACCCAGTTGATGCGCGGGTAGCGATCGGCGACGCCGCTGAACACGAGGTGCGACGCGGCGATCGTCGTGTCGAAGAGGAAGCCCACGAGCGGCATCAGCCAGTACGCCTTCATCGCCGAGACATCCACCGGGTTGGTCGGATGGATGTGCAGCACCGCGCCGTAGCCGTCCGCCGCCTCGTAGAGCGGCCAGTAGCGCTCGTCGGCGAGCGGCACGCCGTTCACGTTGCTGAAGAGCATCGCGCCGGGGAGCTTGAGCTCCTCGATCGCGCGACGGAACTCCTTGAGCGCGGCGGCCGGGTCGTTGAGGGGCAGGGTGGCGAGGGCGGAGAAGCGCGGGGCGCGTTCGCTGATCACCTGTGCGAAGGCGTCGTTCACGAGGGAGGCGAGTCGCGCGGCGCGCGCCGCCGTCTCCACGTGGGTGCCCGGCGTGGTGAGCGTGATCACCTGCGTGTCGACGCCCTCGCGCTCGAGCACCCCCTGGCGGTACGCGATGTCGCGATGGCCGGGCACCGCGACGTTGTAGTCGCCCGGATAGTGGATCTCGGGGTTGCCCTGCGGATCCATCACCACGCGCACGGAGCTGTCGCCCGACTTGAGGGCGTCGATGTACGCGGGGGGATAGAAGTGGTTGTGGACGTCGATGATCCTCACGGCCGTTTGATCCTCAGGTAATAGAAGGGAACTCCGAAGAGCACGAGCAGCAGCCCCATCGCGCTGTCTACGGGGTCGGTGACCAGTTGGTTGACCACGATCACCGCCGACGATGCCACGAAGAGCGCCGGGAGCACGGGGTAGCCCCAGGCGCGATACGCGGGCGCGTACCCAGGCCGCCGGCGGAGGAAGAAGAGGCTCGCCGCCAGCAGCGCGAAGAAGATCCACTCGGTGTAGACGACGCGCGTGAAGAGGGCGCGGTACGACCCGGTGGAGATGAGCACCGAGGCCCACACCGCCTGCAGCACGACGGCCCGGTGCGGGGTGCGATACCGGGGATGGACCGCACCGACCCACGCCGGGAGCAACCCGTCGCGCGACATCGCGAGGTACACACGCGGGCCGGCCAGGATCACGCCGTTCACGGCGCCCAGCGTGGAGACCACGACGAGCGCCGCCATGAGTTCGCGTCCGGAGCCGCCGATCGCCGCATCGGCGAAGTCGGCCGCGACCCGCGTGGAGCTCCGCACCACCTCCACCGGGAGCACCGCCAGGTAGGCGGTGTTGAGCGCGACGTAGAGGACCGTGACCGTGAGCGTGCCGATCACGAGCGCGCGCGGGATCGTGCGCGTGGGGTCGATCGTCTCCTCCGCGGCATACGACACCATGTGCCAGCCGCCGTACGCGAAGAGGCCCGCGATCAAGGCCGCGACGAATCCCGTCGCCGTCACCGGTGTTGCGGCGGGCGTGACGATCGCGGCGCCGAGTCCGGTGCCCATTGAGAGCCCGATGGCGATGATGAGCAGGATCGCGAGCACCTTCACCGCCGTGAGCGCGGTCTGCACCACGCTCGCCTGGCGGATGCCGCGGTAGCTCACGGCCGAGAGCACCCAGACGGCGGCGACGGCCATGCCCCTGGTGCCCGCGGGGCCGAGCGGGACGAAGGTGCCGAGGTACTGTGCGAAGACGGTGGCGATCGCGGCGATGATCCCGGTGTGCATCGTCCAGAACATCGCCCAGCCCCAGAGGAAGCCGAGCGCGGGCGAGTAGGCCTCGTTGAGCCATGCGTACACACCGCCCGTGCGCGGCCACATCGAGGCGAGCTCGGCCACCACGAGCGACCCGATCATCGTGAGGAAGCCGGCCACGGCCCACACGAGCAGCACGCCGCGCGCCGACGGCACCTCGGCGGTGATCGCCGAGGGCTGCACGAAGATCGACGCGCCGATGATGATGCCGACGACCATCGCCGTCGCGCGCGCGAGACCGACGGAACGCCGCAGTTCGCCCAGGCTCGTCATGGCGGGAATATGGCGCTCCGCTGGGGGGGCGCCACCGCTCTCCGGGTGGGCGCGGCCTTACCCCTTCGTGCGAGCCGTCGTAACATCGGGACATTCCACGCGCACTCCGGCCCGCGCGCGCCGAACTCAACTGGAGCCACCCATGTCATCACGCAGCCTCGTCGCGTTCGTCCTCAGCCTTGGCGCCCTCGCTGCCGTGCTCCCCGCGCGGGCGCAGACGCCGTCCACCGCACTCACCGCGGGCCTCCCGCTCCGCACCATCGGCCCCGCGGTGGTCTCCGGCCGCATCGTGGACCTCGCCGTGTACGAGGCCGAGCCCCACGTCTTCTACGCCGCGTCGAGCACCGGCGGCCTCTACAAGACCACCAACAACGGCACCACCTTCACCGCGCAGTTCGGCGACGGTGGCACGCACTCCATCGGCGCGATCGCGCTCAACCAACAGGACACGAGCATCGTCTGGCTCGGCACCGGTGAGCGCGCGAGCCGCCAGAGCTCCTCGTGGGGCGACGGCGTCTACCTCTCGCGCGACGGCGGCAAGAGCTGGCGCAACGTCGGCCTCCGCAACTCGGGCCACATCGGGCGGATCGTCCTGCATCCGCAGAGCAAGGAGACCGCCTTCGTCGCCGCGATGGGCCAGCTCTGGGGCCCGAACGACGAACGCGGTCTCTATAGAACGCGCGACGGCGGCACCACCTGGCAACAGGTGCTCACGGTGGACGCGAACACCGGCGTGGTGGACGTCGCGATGGATCCCTCGGATCCGAACATCATGTACGCCGCGAGCTACCAGCGGCGCCGCGCCCCCTTCGGCTTCAACGGCGGCGGACCCGGCAGCGCGCTCTGGAAGTCCACCGACGGCGGAAGCACGTGGCGCAAGCTCACGAACGGACTCCCCACGGGCGATTACGGCCGCATCGGCATCGCGATCTTCCGCGGCGACCCGCGCATCGTGTACGTGAGCGTGGAGCAGGGGCTGCGCTACACCGCGAGCACCAACTACGAGGAGCCGCAGGCGGGACTCTACCGCTCCGACGATCGCGGCGAGTCGTTCACCCAGCAGAGCACCTGGAACCCGCGGCCGATGTACGGGAGCCAGGTGATCGTGGATCCGGTGGACCCCTGCCGCATCTATATGATGAACTTCTTCTCGATGAGCACCGACTGCGGAAAGACCTCCAAGAGCGTCGACCAGTCGCTGCACGGGGATGACCGCTTCATGTGGATCGACCCCGCCGACCCGATGCACCTCATCAAGGCCGACGACGGCGGCATCGGCATCAGCTATGACCGCGCGGCCACGTGGATCTTCATCGCCGACCTCCCGGTGAGCCAGTGGTACCGCATCACCGCCGACCTGGCGAAGCCCTACAACGTCTACGGCGGCCTGCAGGACAACGGCTCGTGGGGCGGCCCGTCGGCGACGTACCGTGCGGAAGGGATCATCAACGCCGACTGGGTGCGCTGGGGCGGGGGCGACGGGTTCTTCAACGTGATCGACACCTCCGACAACCGCACGCTCTACACCTCGTCGCAGTTCCTCGGCCTCTCGCGTCGCGACCTCGTGACGGGCTCTGAACGCCCCATCCGCCCGGGCGATCCCACCGGCGCGATCAGTGCGCGCCGCAACTGGGACACCTACGGTGATCCCACCAAGCCCATCCCGCCGCTCGGCAACGCGATGGCACCGGCCAAT
>JAOUHR010000188.1 GCA_029884515.1 Gemmatimonadota bacterium | reverse complement strand
CAGCTCCGCAGCGATCCACGCGACCCGCTCGTGACCACGATCCAGGCCGCGGCGAAGGTCACCGGCCGGCTCGACGGTGGTGCGCAATTCGGCCTCGTGGCGGTCTCATCGGCGCGCGAGCAGGGCGTCGCCGGCCAGACCATCGAACCGCACGCGACGACGCTCGTGGGGCGATTCGTGCAGGACTTCCGCACCGGGCGGTCGCAGCTGGGCACGATGGTCACGGGGCTGGTCCGTGACCTCGATCCCACCACCGAACCGCTGCTGCGGAGAGACGCGTACACGCTGCTGTTCCAGGGATTCCATCGGTTCGCCGACAGCTGGGAGTTCTCGGGATACACCGGGCGCTCCGCGGCGCGCGGCTCCGCCGCTGCGATCGCACGCACACAGCTCACGAGCGTGCACTACGCGCAGCGCCCGGACGGCGACTATCGGTACGATCCCGCGCGCACGAGCATGACGGGGGGCGTCAGCTCGCTCTCCCTCCGGCGCTACGCCGGCCGGGTGCGCTGGGAGACCACCACGCGCTACGCCGAGCCGGGCACCGAGCTCAACGACCTCGGCTTCGTGGTGCTCGTGAACGACATGATGCTGCGCAACCAGTTCGTGTACTCCACGCTCGTGCCCAAGGGCTGGTACCGGCAGGCGAATGCCGTGCTGAGCAGCGAGAACCACTGGACCACCGGCGGCCTGCCGACCGGATTCACGGTGCTGGTGCACTCGAGTGCGTCACTCGCCAACTTCTGGACGACGTCACTCACCTGGACCGCATCGCAACTGGGGGAGACGCACTGCGTCTCCTGCGCGCGGGGTGGTCCCGCCCTCCGCGTCTCGCCGAACCACCGGCTGGGCATCACGCTGGACCTCGACGCGCGACGCGTGCTCAAGCCCGAGTTCGAGTTGCAGCTCTCCCGCGGAGCAGAGGGTCGTGCGTCGTCGCGCCTGTTCTCGGCTGGGATCGTCGGGCGCGTGGGTACGCGCACCTCGGTGGAGCTCGGCGGCAGCCTCGAGCGTCGGACGGATGACGCCCAGTGGGTCGCCAACGCCGGCGCGCTGCTCAGCGACACGGTCCATTACACCTTCGCCCGGCTCGACCAGCACATACTCGCGGTGACCGCGCGCGCGAACGTCACGCTCACGCCCACGCTCAGCGTGCAGCTCTACGCGCAGCCCTTCATCGCGACGGGGGCCTGGTCCGACTGGCGCGAGCTCGCCGACGCAGGCGCGGCCTCGTACGACGACCGCTACCAGCCGTACGGCGGTGGCGCGGTGCCCGCCGGCTTCAACAGCAAGCAGTTCAATTCCAACACCGTGCTGCGGTGGGAGTACCGTCCGGGATCCACGGTCTTCCTCGTCTGGCAGCAGGGCCGGCGCGACGCCCGGGATCCGGGGACGTTCGATGCCGGCCGGGACGTCGCGCACCTGTTCAACGCCCGCCCGGACAACACCCTGCTGCTCAAGGTCTCGTACTGGTTCAACCCCTGACTGGGGCACCATATTCTCGGACATGACCTCCCCGGCCCCCGCCGCCGTCCTGCCCGTCCGCGACATCCGTCGCGTGATCATCGCGTCGTCCCTCGGCACCGTGTTCGAGTGGTACGACTTCTACCTCTACGGCTCGCTCGCCGCGATCATCAGCCGGCAGTTCTTCTCCGGCGTGAATCCCACGGCGGGGTTCATCTTCGCGCTGATGGCGTTCGCGGCGGGCTTCGCCGTGCGTCCCTTCGGCGCGCTGGTGTTCGGCCGGCTCGGCGACCTCGTCGGGCGGAAGTACACCTTCCTGATCACCATCGTGATCATGGGCGCGTCGACGTTCATCGTCGGCATCCTGCCGTCGTATGCGAGCATCGGCATCACCGCACCCGTGCTCCTCGTGCTGCTGCGGCTGTTGCAGGGCCTTGCCCTGGGCGGTGAGTACGGCGGCGCCGCGACCTACGTCGCGGAGCACGCGCCGCACGGGAAGCGGGGGGCATACACGGCATGGATCCAGACCACGGCGACGATGGGGCTCTTCCTCTCGCTGGTCATCATCCTCGGCTGCCGCATCCTGCTCGGTGGCGAGGCGTTCGAGGCCTGGGGATGGCGCATCCCCTTCCTGCTCTCCGTGGTGCTGCTCGGCATCTCGGTCTGGATCCGGCTCGCCCTCGACGAGTCGCCGGTGTTCCAGGCGATGAAGCGCGACGGCACGCGGTCCAAGGCGCCGCTGCGCGAGTCGTTCGCCGAATGGGGGAACCTGAAGCTCGTGCTGCTCGCGCTCTTCGGACTCACGGCGGGCCAGGCGGTGGTCTGGTACACGGGGCAGTTCTACTCACTCTTCTTCCTCACGCAGACCCTCAAGGTGGACGCGCAGACGGCGAACATCCTCGTCGCGGTCTCGCTCCTCATCGGCACGCCGTTCTTCATCATCTTCGGCGCCCTCTCGGACCGGATCGGCCGCAAGCCGATCATCATGGCGGGGTGTGCGCTGGCAGCGGCGACCTACTTCCCGCTCTTCCACCTCCTCACCGACTACGCGAACCCGGCCCTCGCGCACGCGCAGTCCGTCGCGCCGGTGGTCGTGACGGCAGACGTGGACGGGTGCTCCGTGCAGTTCAATCCCGTGGGGACGAGCAAGTTCACCTCCCCCTGCGACGTGGCGAAGTCGGCGCTGGTGAGCCGCGGCGTGCCGTACACCAACGCCGACAGCCCGCTCACGGGCGGCGCCGAGATCTCCGTGGGCGCCACGCGCATTCCGTCCTTCGACGCGACCGCCGCCGACGCGAGCGACCGGCGCGCGGCCTTCGACGCGGCGCTCGAGGCCGCGCTCGCCGAGGCCGGGTATCCCGCGCAGGCCGACCCCGCGCGGATCAACAAGCCGATGGTCGTGCTCGTGCTCTTCATCCTCGTGCTCTACGTGACGATGGTGTACGGCCCCATCGCGGCGATGCTGGTGGAGATGTTCCCGTCCAGGATCCGTTACACGTCCATGTCGCTGCCGTACCATATCGGCAACGGCTGGTTCGGCGGGTTCCTGCCCACGACGGCGTTCGCGATCGTCGCGGCGAAGGGCGACATCTACGCCGGACTCTGGTATCCCGTCATCGTGGCGCTGCTCACGCTCGTGGTGGGTGCGCTCCTCCTGAAGGAGACGAAGGACGTGGACATCACGATCACCGAATGAGCGCGCGAGCGACGATCGCGGTGGTCGTGGCGGTCGCCGTCGCGTTCCCGGCGGCAGCGCAGGAGGCCACGCGCGAGCACCGGGGCCTCGAGGTCTGGGGTGGCCTCGCCTCCAACTCCCCGCGCTGGGGCCTGCTCGGCGCGTCCCCCGAGATGAACCTCGGCATCCTTGCCGTGCGCATCTCGCATCCCCTCGGATGGCACGCCAACGCGGCGGAGGGCGCGCGCTTCGAGTACACGTTCGACCTCGTGCCGGTCGCGCTCCTCTCGCGCCCGTACACCAGCGCGCGAGGCCTCGGCGTGCCCTGCCCGGGGGCCGATCTCTGCGTGCTGCCGCAGGACGACGGAGGGAGGCTCTTTCCCTCCGGTTCGGCATACGGCTTCGGCTTCAACCCCGCCGGCATCACGGCCCGATTCAGGCGGGCTCGCACGGTGGCGCCGACGGTCGGCATGGCTGTCGGCGCACTGTTCTTCGATCGCCGCGTGCCGACCACGCGGGCGACGCGGTTCAACTTCACGGCGTCGGGCGAGGCCGGCCTGCGCATCGGCGGACCCGACCGGCCGGCGGTCACGCTCACCTACCGGTTCCACCATCTCTCGAACGCCGGTACGAGCAGGGAGAACCCCGGTGTGGCCTCTCACCTCCTGACCGTCGGGTTCCACTTCCGGCGATAGGTCGCCACATCGTGATAGGGGCGTGACACCCGAGGGTCCCGTGAGGTAGCACAACCGCCACCCCACACGAGGCCCTCCCGTTGGTTCCGTCCCGCCGTTCCTTCCTCACGATCCTCCGCGCGCTCGTTGCGTCGTCGTCGCTGGCCCTTGCCGCCTGCGACGCGCCGAGCCTGCTCGCGCCCGTGGGTCGGATCAGCGGCTGGGCCGAGGAGCCGTTCGGTGCCGGCCTCGTGCAGGTGGTCACGATCAGCCCTGCCGCGCTGCTCGACGGGAACGACATCGAGGTGCGCTCCGTGATCCGCAACGCCGGGCTCGTCACGATCCCGCTCGAGAGCCGCGTCTGCGGCCTTGACTACGCCGGGTCGCTCGAGGTGGTCTCCTTCCTGCTCCATTGTGCCGCGTACAGCCAGTCCACGCAGCTCGCCCCCGGCGATTCGGTGGTGACCACGGACGTCCTGCGCGTCGCGAGTCCGCCCGGGCGGTACGAGTTGCAGGTCCGGCATGCGGTCTCGCCGGAGCACTGGGCGACCGTCCCGACGCTCGTACGCGACTGAGGCACGGCTAGCCGCCTCCGGTGCCGCCCCGCTACACTGAGGGCGTGATCCTCCCAGGGGCGACGATGCGACAGCACACCACTCCGCTGTTCCTCCTGGCCGCTGCATTCGCGTGCGGAGCCGGCCCCGGCGCCGGCGCCCAGGGCGACGCGCCGGCCTCGCCACAACCCGGCTATACCGAGGGCGTGGTGCGCACCGAGACGGTGGCGAGCGGGCTCGAGCACCCGTGGGGGCTCGCCTTCCTGCCGGACGGCAGGATCCTCGTCACGGAACGGCCGGGGCGACTGCGGATCGTCGGGACGGACGGCTCGCTCTCCGCACCGCTCACCGGCGTGCCCGCCGTCCACGCCGTGGGGCAGGGCGGCCTGCTCGACGTCGGTGTCGACCCCAACTTCGCGGAGAACCGCCTTGTCTACCTCACCTACGCGGAGGAGGGGGAGGGCGGCGCGGGCACGGCCGCCGCGCGCGGCACACTCGGCGCGACCGGGCTCGAGAACGTGACCGTGATCTACCGGCAGCGGCCCAAGGTCGAGGGCGGTGGTCACTATGGGTCGCGGGTCGTCTTCGCGCCCGACGGCAAGCTCTTCGTCACGCAGGGCGAGCGGATGAACTACCGTGATCGCGCCCAGGACCTGATGCAGGGACTCGGGAAGATCGTGCGATTGGAGCGCGACGGTACGGTGCCGCACGACAACCCCTTCGCCGGGCGGACCGATGCCCTGCCCGAGATCTGGTCGTACGGTCACCGGAACGTGCAGGGCGGGGCGATC
>JAOUHR010000187.1 GCA_029884515.1 Gemmatimonadota bacterium | reverse complement strand
GAATCGGGCGAGGCCGGCCGCCTTCCACGCCAACTGGCGCCAGGTCACCGGCTGGAATCCGTCGCCGCGGCGCTCGGCGAAGGCCGCGTGATCGGGCGATCGCGCGTAGTGGCGAGCGAGCAGGCCGCCGACGGACTCGCGAGGGCCGACTGGCTCGAGCCGCGAGAAGAGCTCGCCGCCCTCGTGCGCGGCCGCCTCGCGATGCGTCATCGCGGCACGCGTGGTCGCGGGATGCTCAGGTGCGGACATGAGTGGCCTCCGGTCCCACCGCCGCGGCGCCATCGCGGGCGGCCAGCGCCGCACCGAACGCGCCCATCTCCTGCGGATGAGGGGGAACGACGATCTCGGATCCCAACTTCTCCGAGAGCATCCTCACCAACGTCGGGTGATACGCGATCACGCCGCCCGTGGCGACGACCCGGCCCGGGAACACGTCCATCGACGCGACGCGATTGATCAATGAGCGATACGCCGCACTGGCGAGATCGGACGGCCGCTTGCCGGCGCGGATGAGTGTCAGGAGCTCGGTTCCCGCGAAGACCGTGCAGAAGCTCGATAGCTCCAGTTCCTCGGTCGCCGCGCGCGCCAGGCCGTCCAGCGCCTGCGGCTCGACCCCGAGTCGCAGCGCGATCTCGTCGAGGAAGCTGCCGGTCCCCGCTGCGCACTTGCGATTCATGCGATGCGCGAGACGCCGACCACCATCGTCGAGCCGGATCACCTTCGCGTCCTGCCCGCCGATGTCGAGCACGACGAGCGCACCGCTCACATAGTGGGCCGCCCCGCGTCCGTGACAATCGAGCTCCGTGCGCGAGCCATCCGCGAACCCGACCGACCCGCGACCGAATCCGGTCGCCCACACCGCGCTGATCTCACTGCGCGCGCGCGTTGCCACGGTGAGCGCCGACGCGAACGCGCGTGCCGAGGCACCCGAGAGATCCGCCCCGGAACGAACGACCGCGGAACCGAGCAGCTGGGCGTCATCGTCGATGATCACCGCCTTCGTGGCCCACGATCCGCAGTCGATCCCGGTCCAGTAGTTCATGCCGTGACCCGCCTCGTCGCCGCCGGCCGGGCGTCCGCCAACTGCTCGACGAATCCCTCGATGTTCGTGCGCGCCTGCTCGTCGGAGAAGCAGCGCAGGTCGTTGACGTCGCCGTCGAGGACGAGGGTCGGGATGCCGAGACGATCCGCCAGGCGCCGCGGCATGCCGTAGCGCGTGTTGGAGTTGTTCGGACAGGTGCGACAATCGTGGAACACGATGCCGTCGACGTCGTATCGTGCGACCATCTCCTCGATGTACCGTTCCTTCGGCTGCTCCGAGCGCACGATGAAGAGCTCGAGCGCGGCGCGAGCCATCGAGCGGAGCGGCTCGGCGGGGTCGAGGGCCGGGAAGATCCAGCTGTTGCAGTAGGTGGAGGCCGCCACGGCGGTGCGGAACTCCTCGAAGAGCGTGGAGAGCGCGCGCAGGCGTCCCCAGATCGGCATGCCGTCCCAGTAGAGGCGGTACGCCTCGCCGGGGATCGCGGCGGTCCCCGCGCCCACGCGCGCCTCGAGCTCCGCGCGCAGTATGCGATAGTACGCGTTGGCGCTCTCGGTACCGCGCAACACCACCGCCGGTCCCATGTGGACGGTCCCATCGAAGAAGGTGAGCGGCGCCGGACGGTGAGCGGCCGTCCGCAGACACGCCTCCCAGAGGTCCGAGCACTCGCGTGAGGCACGCACCACGTCCGAGAGACGGCGATGGTCCAGACGCGCGCCCGCCACGGCCTCGAGCACCGGGATCAGCCCCTCGATCTGCTTCGTCACGCCGTCCACGTCATCCGTCGTCACGTGCTCGAGCGCCCGCGGCGAACGCACGCCGATCACCGGCACGTTCCAGCGACGGCCGTACCACTCGAACCAGTCCCGCACGTCGCGGCACTGGTTGGTGTTGAACACGAGGACATCCGCTTGCGGCACCCCCGAGAGGCCATAGGCCTCGAGCGGGGTCTCGCCCGTGAGGTACGCCCCGATATCGCTGGTGAGATACGAACAGATGTCCGGCGAGTAGCCCTGCGCGTGGACCACGGGCATGTAGCGCTGTGACGTCCGTGCCGCACCGAGCATCGCCGCGTGATTCTCGGGGAAGAACACCTCGAACCCGAGCGCGCGGAGCAGCTCCGTCGGACCGACACTCGTGCACCAGGCGATCGGCGCGGACTTGTGCACCGCCGCGTCACCCAGCGCGTGGAAGTGGCCGCCCATCGTCTCGCGCAGTGCGGCCGTGCTCGTCAGTGCGGTCATCGGACGGCCTCCACGGACTGGGCCTCGCCCGCGACGCCGACCGCCTCGAGCACCTTGAGCGCGGCGCCGAGCGCCCCGGTGAGGATCGGTTCCGGTACGGCCCTCACCGGTTGGCCGGTGAGGGTGCTCAACGCCGTGAGCACTCCCGGGAAGAACTCCGCCACCCCACCACACACGTGGAGCGGTGCATCGAGCGGTCCCATCTCCACGATGCGCTCGGCGATCGAGTACATCGCGCCGAGCGCGATCTCCTCGCGCCGCGCCCCCTCGCGCAGGCGCTCCAGCACCTCGGTGGTGGAGAAGACCGAGCAGTAGCTGCTCACGCGCGCCGGCCGCTCGCCGGCCGCCGCGAGGTCCTGCAGCCCGGTCGCGCTGACATCGAGATGGCGGGCGGTGAACATCAGGAAGGAGCCCACGCCCGCGGCGCATTTCCTGACGCTTCTCGCATCCGCACGCCGTCCCGCGTCGTCCACGGTGATGACGTGCGGGTCGCGTCCCCCGATCTCGACGAGGGTCATGGCGTGCCGCAGATGGTGGAACGCGCCCAGTGCGTGGCACGCCGCGTCCGTCGACGTGAGCGTCGCCTTCGTGACGCAGTTCATCGCGAATCCGGTCGCTCCGATCCCCGCGAGGGATCCGGCATCGCGTTGCGCGTCGTCGAGCGCCGCCGCCAGCACCTCGTGCGCGCACGCCTCGAAGTGGCCGCGCGAGGCGACGACCGCACGACCCAGGACCTGTCCGTCCGCGGAGACGATCACCGCCTTCAGACACTCGGTGCCGGCATCGACGCCGGCCGCGATCACTCGTGTTCCGTCAGTCATGGTCCGCTCCGCCGTGCAGCGCCAGGCCCGCGCTCGTGCGCCCGGACTCGGCCTGCTGCTCGAGGAATGTCGAGAGCTGTGAGTGGAGGCGATCGGTGGAGAACAACCGGAGGTCGTGGGAGTCGGCCTCGATGACGAACGCGCCGATGCCGGTCGACCGCTGCACACGCTGCGCGAGCCCGTACCGGACGTGACTGGCCTCGGACGACGTGCGGCAGTCGTGATAGATGGCGGCGTCCACCGCGTACTGCTCGAACCGCCGCGCGAGATACGCGGTCTTGAACTCCTCGGAGCGATTCCCGAAGACGCCGGTGTACGTGCGCGCCATGCTCTCGATCGGCTCGTACTCGTCGAGTCCTCGCAGGGCGAAGCCATCGGAGAACGTGGAGGCGACGATGGCAATACCGGCATCGGCGAAGAGCCGCGCCAGCGGACGCATCGCGCACCAGATCGGGGGTCCGTCCCAGTAGAACCGATTTGCCTCCATGGGGACCGCCGACACACCGAGCGAGACCCGCTCCTCGAGCTCGGCCTTGAGCTGGCGATAGTAGTCCACGGCCTCCGGCGTCCCGCGCAACACGATCATCGGGGCCATGTGCACCAGCGTGTCGAACCAGGTGAACGGCGCGGGCACGTTGCGACCCAGCGAGAGGATCTCCTCCCAGAGCGCCGCGGCGGCAGCCGTGTGCGCGACGGTCGCTCCCAGCACGTCCATGTCCAGCGTCCTGCCGGTGGCCGCTTCCAGCCGCGCGGCGAGTCGCAGGAGCTGGTGCACCGCGGCGTCGAGGTCGATGCGCTCGAGCTCGTGCAGCGCCGGAGGCGGATGCAGGCCGTGCACGGGCACGCCGTAGTGCGCCCCGTAGAATTCGAACCACCGCAGTTGCTCGTGTCCCGTGTTGGTGCTGTAGACGACGACGTCGGGGCGCGGCGGCCCCTTGATCCCGTGGACGCGGACCAACGGACTGCTCCCCGAGAGCAGGGCGCCGATGTCCGCGCGCATGGCGGAGCTGGCGAACTGGGAGAATCCCTCGCTCGTGGCCCGGGCGAGGTACGGACCGGCGAGGCGACTCGCCCCGATCAGCGCCGCATGGTTCTCGGGGAAGTACGGCACGAACCCGAGCGCGCGAACGATCTCGACCGGCGCGAGGCCCGAGCACGCGGCGACCCGGCGATCGGGGTCGTCGGCGGCCGCCTCGACGTCGCGATAATACGCCCGCATGATCTCCTTGAGACGCCGAGTCATCTCGAGCGGCGGCCCCTCGAGCGTCATGCCGCCATCGGCCCCGAGCGAGGTCGGGTGGGCGGCGGCGACGGGACGCGGCACGGCGACCGCCTGAGGGCGCTCGGGGCCCGCCGTCAGCCCGAGTCCGAGCTCACGCACGATCTCCTGCCGGTTCTGGAACTTCTGCCGCTCGCGCGAGTGGATGAAGCGCACCAGCGCCGCGTTGTGCGGCGCCTGGAGACCGAGACGCTTGGCCTCTTCGACGATCGCGCCGTTGATGGCATCCACCTCGGTCCGGGTCCCGCGTGAGAGGTCCTGCCACATGGAGGGCCGGTTCTTCCCGAGAGCCTTGAGCGAGCCGAGGATCGGACGGAAGGGATCCTCGGCGTCGGCGATCGGCACGCCGCGCGCCCGCATCACCGCGATGATCTCCGCCGTGAGGTCGCGCATGAAGGCGAGCAGGTCCGCGTCGGCCATGATCTCGCGACACGTGAGCCCCGTGACGGCGGAGACCGAGTTGATGACGGCGTTGTGCAGGAGCTTCTGCCAGATGACGTGGTCGATCTCGGGCACGACGTCGGTCGCGAATCCGGCCGTGCGGAAGAGCGCGCCGATCGCCTCGACCTCGGGCGTGACACCGCCCGCGAACGGCGCCACCTGGAATGGCTTGATCCCCGCGCGATAGTTGAGTCGGCCGGGCCCCGCGTGCTGGATGCTGTGGTAGGTGATCCCGACGAGCACGCGTTCCGCACCCACCATCGCGGCGATCCGTTCGGCGTTGCCGATGCCGTTCTGCATGGTGAGGAAGCGCGTGCCGGGGCCCGTCGCGGCGAGGACGCCCTCA
>JAOUHR010000185.1 GCA_029884515.1 Gemmatimonadota bacterium | reverse complement strand
GGCTGATGCGAGGCCTGCTCTTCGGTGTCGCGCCCACCGACCCGCTCACCCTGGCCGCGGTGGCGGCCGTGATGGCGGCGATCGGGGTGGCGGCGTGCTGGGTGCCCGCGGCGCGCGCGTCGCGGATCGCGCCGTCGGAGGCGCTGCGGGCTCAGTAACACTCGCGCGCGCGACCGGCGCGACGATCAGCGGCTGATCGTGGTCTCGGCGAAGAGGAAGCTGCCGCCTCCCGATCCGCCGTAGACCCCCCGGATCACCTCCCCGCCCCGGGCGTGCGCCGCATAGAGCTCCACCGCGATCCGGCGCCGCGCCTGCCAGCTGAGCGAGAGGTCCGTCACCGTCGCGAGCGCACTTGCGCCACTCGCCGGTCGACCGACGTAGCCAAACGTTCCCCGCTCGAACGCGCCTCCGCCGAGGTACCAGAGGTCGGCCGGCTCCGTGAGCGAGACCGCGTGCACCCCGGCACGCAGGCTCACGGTCGCCGACGGCTTGACCGACGCGGTCGCGAACAGCTCGCCCGAGTTCATCAGGTTGTAGAACGGGAATCGGGCGTACCCGCGCGGCGTCGGCGTGACTTGGAAGAAGGTGCCGTGCCGGGCGTCCGACGCATTCGCGTCGCCGCTCGTGCGCAACCAGCCGCCGCGCAGCCAGAGCGCCCACGGGAAGGCCTGATGCTGCAGGCCACCTTCGATCGCGAGGGCATCGGCGCGCTGGGCCAGCGCGCCCCAGTCCCCGGTCTGCACGGCGCCCCACACGAGTCCGTCCAGCTTCGACTCTCCAACCCGCAGGACACCCGCCACATGTCCGCCGAAGGTCGCCACCCGGATCGGGCCGCGATCCGCCTGCCGGAGCGCGAGCGGCCGGTTGTCCGTCGGCACCGTGCCGCGCCGGTCCGCGTACCAGAGTGCGAAGAGCCTGGCGTCCAGTTCTCCCTTCTCGGTGACGCGCCCGCGACCGAGCGCCGCGTAGGCCACGTCGACATCCAGCCCCTCTTGCGCACGTGCGCGGAAGGCACCGACGGTCGGGCGCGCGGCCACCAGCGTCAGGTTCGTCGCGCCCCGCGTGAGCGTGTAGTGTCCCCCGTCGAACGCGCGCTGCACCGGCGAGAAGCCGAACGGCCCGATCAGCCGCTGTCCCACGCGCTGCGTCTTGAGCGCCAGGAGCGATGGGTCCTTCGGTGCGCGCTCGAGGCCGTCGCTGAACTCGAAGCGCCCGAGGCGCACCGCTTGACCGGCCCGCGCCCAGCGCAGCCAGCCCTGCCGCAAGAAGACGGCGGCGGGGTTCGACTGCCGGTCGTTCGACGCGTAGTAGACCGCACCGAGCCCCAGCGCGCCGGCAGGCGCGGGCTGCACCGCATCGGTCGGAAGCCCGACGAAGGCCACGGCGGCGCCCTCGAGCCGCCATGACCAGGTCCCGCCAGTGTGCGTAGCGCCGAAGCGGGCGAGGGCGTGTCCGAGTCCGTAGCGTCCCTCCGGACCCTGGTCGAACCAGTCCGACGACTCCGCGCGAAGGCGCAGTTGGAGGATCGGCTGCACGGCCGTCGTGGGAAGCGCTGGAGCCTGCCCCTGCGCCAACGGCGCGGTCGAAATGGCCGCTAGGAGAAGCGCGGCGGCTCGGGACGCGAGATTCTGGATGCGGAACGGCACGAGAGACTCCGGTGTTGGTGCTCTCGCAAGAATCCCTGCGCCCGCGTCCCTGAGGCATCGGGGAACACCTGAGTGTGCGTCAGGGTTTGGCAGCCACCGTTCCGCAACGATCCATGGATGGGCCGCTGACCCTGCTCCAGCGCCGCGGGAGGTTCCACTCCTGCCAGACCCTGGGCGCGAACCGCGCCACGCGCAGCTCGATCAGGAGCTCCTCCCGCAATTGCACGCAACTCACCACCGGGAGCACCCGGAGCGCATCGTAGAGCGCGGGCAGCGCGTCGGCCGAGAGCTTGCGATGGTACGCCACGTCGAACGGATGGCCCTGCACCGCGCGCGCGACGTTCACGCGCACCACGATCGCCTCGGGCGCCGCGATGTTGAGCAGGAGCACCCAGGCGCCGGTCGCCACCACGAGCCCGGGACCGAACCGCGCGCGCTGACCCCGCAACACGGTCCAGCCGAACCAGCCGAGCAGCACCGCGATGCCCAGCATCGCGAAGAGCGCGTAGAGCCGGTCGGTGGTGAGGCCGAAGTAGCTCACGTAGAGCGCCATGCGCGCGACCGCCGACGCGATGAGCACCGTCACCAGCACAAGGAGCAGCACGCCCGCGGTGCGGAAGTGCCGCGTGCCGGCATCGTCGCCTTGGTCGATGACGCGGTCGGCGATGAGGAGCACCCCGAGCACCACCGCCGTCACGGCCACGAGGTCGAAGAACCCGGACCGCGCATACTCCGCAACGGTGAGCCCGGCGGTCGCCGCGAGATACGCCGCGCCGCCGAAGAGCACACGAGCCTGCAGGCCGAGGAAGATCGCGAGCAGCGCGGAGAGCCCGTAGAGACTCGGCGCGAGTCGCGCGAACGCGGTGTTCGCGCGCAGCGGATCGGCGGCGGGGACCGCCTGCAGCGCGTCGGACGTGAGCGACCGGAGCCAGCCGGCCGACGCCCAGCCGATCACGCTGATCACCAGGAGGTGCTCGATCGTGTCCTCGGAGATGAGGTCGGTCCAGCGCGCGAACCACTCACCCAGCACGGGATCGGCAGAGCCGAGGAGCGACGCGGCGATGAGCAGCGGCGGCACGGCGAGCACCGCGCCGACCGCGAAGTCCCGCCGCCGGGCGCGCCGGGCGGAGAGCGCGCCGGCATCCTCGTCCGTCGTCAGCGCCGCACGAAGCACGCCGGGGGCACCCGTGAGCGCCGTGCGTACGGCGGCGAAGGTCGCCCGCACGCTGTCATCGATGCGGAACCGCGCGAGCCGCACCCCGTCGGTGTCCCACGCGAGGAGCGCCCCGATGCCGAGGATCGAGAGGAAGTCGATGGCGAAGAGCCGCGGATCGTCGCGCAGCACGAGCGCGGCGCCGGCGAGCAGCAGGGCGACGAGCAACAGGGTGCGCTCGCGGGTGGACGCTTCGGGCGCACCGGACTCGCTCGCACGATGTCCCGCCGAGATGGCCACGATCGCTGCGATGACGACGACCACGAGCCAGAGCGCGACCCCGAGTCGCGGCGGGTCGCCGTCGCGCAGCAGCAGGTCGCCGGCGACGCCCATCGCGAGGGCGGCGGCGCACACCACGCGCATGCGGTCCGCGGCCGTCCGCGCGGTTGGTGCGGTCCGCGGGGCCTGGGCCGCCTGGGCCGACATGGGAGCGTCCGTCATGCGGTCGCCCGCTGCGGCAGCGCGCCGAAGCGCCGATCCCGCGCCGCATAGTCCGCGAAGAGCGCGTCGAGGTGCGCGGTGCCGATGTCGGGCCAGAGCACGTCGAGGAAGGCGAGTTCCGCGTACGCGCTCTCCCAGAGGAGGAAGTCGGAGAGGCGCCGCTCGCCGCCCGTGCGCACCAGCAGGTCCACCGGTGGGAGGAGCGTCTCACCCTGCGGGGTGCCGTGCAGCGCGGCCGCGGTCGGCAGCGACGCCAAGATGGCAGCGCGGCTGGAGTAGTCGATCGCCACGCGCAGCGTCATCCGTCGCCCGGCGCTCGTGCGCGCCTCGGCGGCGCTGATCGCGCCGCGGAGCGCGAGGGGGAGCCGGTCGCGGCGCCCGATCACCTGCAGCCGGATGCCCTGACGCGCGAGCCGGTCGGTCTGCGTGCGCAGGTGCGAATCGAAGAGGTCGAACAGGGTCCCCACCTCCTCGACGGGCCGGTTCCAGTTGTCGCTCGAGAAGGCGTAGAGCGTGAGTTGCTCCACCGCGGCACGCGCGGCGTACTCCACCACGCGCCGCACCGCGTGCGCCCCGGCCACGTGCCCCATCCAGCGCGGCCGCCCCCGACGCTCGGCCCACCGGCCGTTGCCATCCATGATAAGCGCGAGGTGCGACGGAACGACAGAAGTACTTTGCATCATGAAGTACGGACCTCTGAGAAAGGCGCCGCCAGGGCGCCGGGTTGAACCACGCTCGTCCTGTGGACTCCGCCGTCTACCCCCTACCGTCCACCGTCTATCCGTTTGATCAACGCTTCCATGTGCCCGAGATACCGCTCAAGCGCCTTCCGCCCCGCGGCCGTGAGCCGGAACTCCGTGCGCGGGATGCGGCCGTCGTACCCCTTCTTGCACGCGACGTAGCCGGCATCCTCGAGCTTGCGCGCGTGCACCGAGAGGTTGCCGTCGGACGCATCGAGCATCGCCTTCAGCTCATTGAACGTGAGCACGTCGTGCACCGCGAGCGCGCTCACGATCGCGAGCCGGAGCCGCTCGTGGATCACGCGGTCCAGGTCGAGTGGGGCACTCGCATCCCCATTCAGACCCTTGAGCCTGCCAGGCGCCGCGCGCTCGGCACTCTCCGGGGCGGCGGCGCCCTTCGCGGCGTGCGCCGCATTCGTGCGCTTACCCACCGTGCCTCCGCGCGATGATCGCCCCGAACACGACCTGCAGGCCGCCGAAGCCGATCGCGAGCGTGACGTCCCCGGGGATCCCGGGCACGAGCAACGCGAGCGATCCGAGCACCATGAAGGCGGCGCCCATGGCCGGTACGGTCCGCACGGAGAAGGCGCCCGCCGTGAGTACGCCGAGGCCGTAGAGCAGCAGCCAGAGCCCCGGCAGCACCGCCGGCACCTCGCCGGCGGGCGCGAGGAGCGCGGTGAAGTCCGTCAACGCGAACGTCAGGACGGCACCGGCGAGGATCGCGGGCCAGAAGCCGAAGAGGAACTTCCGCGCCGGCGCGGTGAGCACCGGGCCCGCGCCCGCCGGGACGCGCCGGCGCATCTTGCGCCACATGGAGGAACCGCCCAGGGTGACGCCGAGGAGTGCCTCGAGCATCCAGACGGCGAGCCATCCGCCGGCGGTGGGCTGCGCGGCCGCGATGGCGGCTGCGGCGAGCGCCGAGGCGCCGGTGGCGACGAGACCCCAACCCGGGACGTCGGTGAACGAGGCCGCCCCCTCCATCGTCCGACGGATGAAGGAGAGGTCCTGGAGCGCCCGGTCATGGAGCGCCGGTGGTTCGCGGAGCGGGGCCGTCATGCCTCCAGTATCGGCGCGCCGGCGCCGATTGTCAAGTACTTCATGTCACAAAGTGCCGGACGTGCCCCGGCGGCCCC
>JAOUHR010000186.1 GCA_029884515.1 Gemmatimonadota bacterium | reverse complement strand
TGAAGGCGCTGGTGTTGGAAGCGTGGGAGCACAACCTGCCCACCGCCACGGGGCCATTGGCGGCGGAAGACCTCACGCTGCTCGGGCGATTCCGCTCGGCACACGATGCCGCGTTCGACGGCATGGCGTCGCTGTTCGTGCAGCATCAGCTGGCGCCATTCAACGCTCGGGTACAGGCGATGTGCGAGAACGGCCTGGATCCCTCGCACACCTGGTTCGTCGACATCCCCTATTCGACGAACGAGGACGTGCAGGCACGGCTCTACTCCTCCCCCGTTCCCGCGGCGCACTGCGCGAGACGCCACTGCGATCCGTTCGTGTGCTACAGCGGGGAGCAACGGGCACGAGTGGACGAGATCCTCCGTCGGATGGCGGGTGAAGGCACCGACGCGCCGGTGCTGGTGATCGACGACGGTGCGTACATCCTCCAGGCCCTCGTCGACGCCCAGCCGGACGTGCGCGAGAGATTCCGTCACGCGCGCGTCGTCGAGCAGACGACGCGCGGCCACCGGTTCCTCGAGAGCGCCACGGGACATCAGGTCATCCAGGAACTCGGGATCGCGGCGGTGACCGTGGCCCGCTCCGCCACCAAGACGCGCTTCGAGGCGCCGGCGATAGGCGCGGCGGTCGCGAGCGCCATTCGCAACGCGGTCAAGGGCCGTCGCGATGCGGTCCCGCGCGAAGGTCCCCTCCGGGTGCTGGTGATCGGCTACGGATCCGTTGGCGAGGCGAGCGCGCTGGCGGTGCGCCGGTTCGACGGCGAGACGGCCATCGACGTGGTGGAGACCGACAGGTACAAGCGGGAGGAAGCCGCTCGCCAAGGGTTTGGAACGCTGGGCGTGGTGCCCGGCAGCGTGGTCCCGGGGCGGGAGAGTTCGTTCCGGTACGACTGGGTGATCGGCTGCACCGGCGGGACGAGCTTCACGAAGGAACACCTGGGGATCCTGGCGGACGGCGCCTTCCTCGTGAGTGGCTCGAGCGCCGCCGTGGAGTTCGATCGTGCCTCGCTCGTCGAGCAGGCTGACCGGGACGGCACCGACGACTTCTGGATCGTCAACGACAGGTCGAAGGACGCGACGAACATCCGGACCGACATCGCATTCCAATTGCACGAGAAGCGCTTCACGATCCTGCACGCGGGATTCCCCGTGAACTTCAACGGGGAGCCGGAGCACATTCCCACGAGCCTGATCGCCCCGACGCACTGCCTGCTCTATGCGGCGGCGCGGCAGGCCGTGGCGCACGATACCCCGGGCCTCCGGCTCCTCGAGCCAGCCGTCGACCACTGGATCCTCGAGAAGTCGCTCGAACACCTGCGGAGCGTCATGTGCGCCGCTCCGAGGATGTGACGCCCGATCATCGGCCCTTCACTGCGGTCAATCGCAGGAATGGCTGGTGGAACAGGAGCCAGTTCACCCAGGCGTAGACGAACAGGGCCCCGACGATCGCGGCCACCGGCTTCCAGCCGAAGAAGAACAGCAGGGATCCCGACACGCTTCGCGCCCACTTGCCCACCCACCGGGTCCAGCGGCGGGAGAACCTGTTTCGCTCCGCCACGTGTCGCACGGCCAGGACCAGCCCGACCATCCCCGCGACCCCGATGAGGACGGGACCGAGGGGAAGATCCAGCCAGCCGTCCCAGACGGTGTAGCGTGCGAGAGACCCGGGCCGCCAGGAGAGGGCATCGGAGAATGTGCTCCTGATCCCCCAGAGGCCCAGGAGCACCGCGACGCCCGACGCGAGCGCCGTGAGCAACGGGATCACCCTCCATGCACCCGGGATCCGGAGCGAGCGGTAGAATCGCGACCTGGCCGCCTTGAGGATCTTCCCGACGTTCTCCGTCGGAAGCGGATGCGGCAGGCTGGGCGGGGCGTTCCAGAGCGGATCAGCGCCTTCGGGCATGAAGTCGGGCAGGTACTTCCGCACGTACGCATCGGCGTTCGAGTAGCCGGCGTCCACCAGCATGGCGATCTCGGCATCGCCGAAGCCGTCGAGGTCGGTGCGTGTCATCGCGAGGGCGGCGAGGTCGATCGTCTGGCCCCGCTGGGTGAACCCCGGGATGGGCGCCGAGTCGATCTCGAAGTACGCGAGGCCGCGCAACCGCCGGGTCGAGGCGAACTTGTCGAGCTCGCTGGTCAGCTGCCGCAGGGCCATCGTCGCTGGCTCGCTCGTTTGCGAAGCGAGCCTCGTCTGCCCCTCGGAGATCTCGTCGAGCGCGCGGGAGACGTGACGCCGCTCGCGCAGGATGTCCCGCTGCATGCTGGCCAGGTCCTTCGTGAGGATGCTGGCGAGCCGGCCGGGGAGGCCGAGTCGCGAGGAGGTCGCGCTGCTCTGCTCGGTGAAGACGCCGCTGGTGTCGCTCGCGATGATGTGCGTGCACCCTTCATCCATCAGGGCGAAGATCCCCATGTTGTCGAACACGCCGCCGTCGGTGAGCCCGAGGCGTGCCACGTGCGCGTCATCGTAGAACCCGAACCAGTTGATGGGCGTGAAGACGGGAGGGAAGCAGGCCGAGGCGCCGACGGCCTGGCCCAGCGTGAGCCGCTCCCAGTCCCCGTCGATATCCGGCGACACGACGTCGGCGCTTCGGAGCCAGTACAGCTCCAGGATGAAGTCGAGCACCAGGTTCAGCTCGTCTCCGGGGGTGGGAGCGAACGCCTGGAGGTCCTGCGCCAATGCCGGGTCCATCTTCTCGATGTGGCTGAACAGATGGACCCTGTGCTCCTCGAAGCTGAACCCGCCCAGCACCGGCGGCTGGAACCTGTCCGTGTCACTGCCGATCCGCATGTACCACGCGCTCTGCTTCAGCTGCCGCAATTGCCCCAGGTCGGCCCCCAGCAGCGCGGTTGGATATCCGGTGGCGGCGAACAAGGCATGCCAGGCGCCGGTCAGGGCGAGATCCTCGGGCTGCGCCTTGCGGTGGTCCCGGAGCAGGAGCGCGAGGATCACGACGCGGCGTTCACACGGCACCTTGCCGAGCATCACGGGGTCCGGACCCCGGCCGCAGTCACCGAGCGCGCCCGGACCGCGCGGAAGCGACGCCTGCAGCTCGTGGTACTGCTTGAGTCTCGGGATCTCGCTGTGACGGAAATGGCCCAGGTACCAGTCGCCGAGTTCGGAGCTGGAGAACCAGAAGCGCGCGCCGGAGTTCACGCTGGTCGCGTTGAGCACCAGGTCGGTGATGGCGCAGCCGTCGGGCTTCTCGGATTGCTGCCGGTTGTAGGCCTCGATCCCACCGGGGAGCGAACGGTCGAGGTGCTGGGCACGGATGTCCTCGAGGCGGATGCGACCCGGCCAGATCCAGCGCATCCAGGACCTGCGCTCGTCCTTGATCATGCCCCCCGCGAGGAGCTGGTCCACCACGTCCCGGTAGAGATAGCGTTCGTAGACGTTCGACATCCGCTCGCCCAGGGTGTACCTCGTCAGCAGCACCCGCAGTGTCGCGAACGGATTCCAGAAGAGCGCGTTGCGGAGATTGAGCTTGATGGCCTTCGTCAGTCTCCGGTCGAGCTCCTGGACGAGGGCGACATACTCGGCTCTGCTGAGCTGCCTCGGTTCGTGTGGAGCCTCCACGCCCATCAGCCGGTCGCGCTTGAGGAGCAGGATGTACAGGGCCCCGACGATGGAGCCGCCGGAGACGGTGGAGAGCACCTCGACGCGCCGGAGCAGGTCGAGTTCCGCCAACCGGTGCAGGACCCCGAGATGGAACAGCGAAGCGCGGAACCCTCCGCCGGCGAGCGAGAGGCCGAGCTTCCGGCGGGCCGCTCCGGGCATCGCGACTTCGGTCGAACGCAGCATGTGCCTTCCTCCCCGTTGCTCGGTCGCTGGGCGCCACCATGGGTGGCTTCTTCCATATATACGAACGGGAGCTTGCCTGCACTACGCACAGCGCGCATCGTCCACCGTGCGTGCGAGCGCCCCTCGTTCGTCTCGCGCATCCATCACGCGGGAATGCGACGGGAGGGTCGTGCTCCTGCTCGACCCAAGGTGTCCCGACGGCTCCTGTCGTCCACTTCCGGCGAGAGGCCCCACTGATGCGTATCGACGGTCACACCCACATCTTCACGTTGCATGCCGTGCTCACCCGGCACGCGCTCAAGCTGATGGTGGACCGTGTGCGCAACCGCGGGCTGCCGGAGTTCGTCACCGCCGGGCTGGAATCGTTCCTCGCCGAGCAGCTGGAGCACCCTGAGGTGCTGACGGAGGACGAACTGCTCGGCCGCTTCCTCGACCGGATGGCGCGCACGAAGGCGTTCGCGAAGTTCAAGAGGACGACGTCCGGCCTGCCACTCGAGGTGACCCTCCTCGGTGAGGGGCTCCGGGCCGTCGAGCTGGCTGCCATGCGGAGCGCACTCAACCGCCTCTCCGGGTGGTTCGATGACGGGGCGAGGTCGGAGGGGACCATCGCCGACGTCTTCGCGGCGCTCCGTATCGCCATGCTCCCCGACATCACGTCGGTCGCGGACGAGCTCCTGCGCACGATGGGCCCCGACGACGCGCTCGTCGCGTTGATGATGGACATCACGTCGGAGAAGACGGCGGCCAAGGATCGCGGCCAGTTCCTCGTGCAGATGAAGGGAACGCGCGAGGCATCGATCGCGCGCCCGGGACGGGTGCTGCCGTTCGTCGCGGTCAACACGCGGCGCCCCGACCACTTCGCCCTGATGCGGCAGGCGCTCGAGATGCACGGGTTCGTCGGGGTCAAGCTCTACCCGTCGCTCGGCGTTCCCGTGACCTCCGGCGCGATGGCGCTGGTCCTCGACTACTGTGCGGAGCACGACGTCCCCATCCTGCTGCATTGCTCGCGCGGCGGGTTCTACGAGAGCGAGGAGACCCGCGCCCTCGGTGATCCGTCCCTCTGGGCCGGCATCCTCGACGCACGCCCCGGTCTCCGCGTGTGCTTCGCGCACGCCGGCGGGCTCGATCAGGGGATCCTCGACCCCGACGGTCCGCACCCGCCGCGATGGTCGCACGCGATCATGGAACTGATGCTCGCCTTCGACCATGTCTACACCGACCTCGCGTTCCATACGGACCAGATGCAGGGTCCTGACCCGGAGGCGCGATACCTCCACTGGCTCCGTGGCCTCCTGGCTGACCGGACGCTCGGCAAGCGCGTGATCTGGGGGAGCGACTACTGGCTTCTGCGGCTGGGACTCGACGCGACCTTCTT
>JAOUHR010000184.1 GCA_029884515.1 Gemmatimonadota bacterium | reverse complement strand
AGCAAGGGTTCCGACTGGGCCGGCTTCTCCTTCTTCTTCTTGGCCTTGTCGTTGGCATCGCGGAAGACCGCCTTGTCGATGTTCTCCCCCTCGAGGAACTCGGTCTCCCCCGACTCCACCACCCGCACCTTCTGGAGCATCTGGCGCACGATCACGCCGATGTGCTTGTCGTTGATCTTCACGCCCTGCAGGCGGTAGACCTCCTGCACTTCGTTGAGGAGGTACTCCTGCACCGCGCGCGGGCCCTTGATCCGCAGGATGTCGTGCGGGTTGACGGGTCCCTCGCTCAGGCGGTCGCCGGCGCGCACGCGGTCGCCCTCGTGCACCCGGAGATGCTTGCCCGACTGCACCTCGTAGAGCTGCGGCTGCTGCGTGTCGTCCAGGGAGCCTGTGGAATCCACGGGCTGCACGAAGATCTCGCGCTTGCCGCGCTTGATGTCGCCGAAGCGCACCACGCCGTCGATCTCGGAGATCGTCGCCGGGTCCTTCGGCTTGCGCGCCTCGAACAGCTCGGCGACGCGCGGGAGGCCGCCGGTGATGTCGCGCGTCTTGTAGGCCTCGCGCGAGATCTTGGCGATGGTCTGGCCGGCGGCGATCTCGCTGCCGTCGGAGATGACCAGCTGGGCGCCCACCGGGATCACGAAGTCGCGGATCTTCTTCTCCTTCCCGCCCTTCTTCTGCCAGATCTCGATGTGCGGGTGCAGCTTCTTCTCCCGGTCCTCGATCACCACGCGCTGGCGCAGCCCGGTCAGCTCGTCGAGCTCCTCCGAGATCGTCTCCTCCTCCACGAGGTCGACGAACCGCACCTCGCCCGTGACGTCGGCGATGATCGGATTGGTGTACGGGTCCCAGCTGAAGATCACCTGGTCCCTCTTCACCTCGGCCCCGTCCTGCACCATCAGGATCGCGCCGAGGGGCACCGCGAGGCGCGCCATGATCGGCGCGTTCTTGTCGGCGGTCGCGCGGACGTAGAGCTCGCCCTCGTACGAGGTGACGATCTCCTGGCCCTCGGGGTTGGTGACGTTCACCAGCCGGTCGCCGTACTCCACGACACCCGCCACCTTCGACTTGCGCGCCGTCTGCTCCGCGATGCGGGCCGCCGTGCCGCCGATGTGGAAGGTGCGCAGCGTGAGCTGCGTGCCCGGCTCGCCGATCGACTGCGCCGCGATGATGCCGACGGCCTCGCCCAGGTCCACCATCTGCATGGTGGCCAGGTTGCGGCCGTAGCACATCCGGCAGAGCCCGCGCTTGGCTTCGCAGGTCAGCACGGAGCGGATGCGCACCGTCTCGATCCCGGCCTCCTCGATCGCCGTCGCCGTCTCCTCGTCGATCATCTGGCCGGCCTCGACCAGGAGCTGCGGGCGTCCCGCCTCGTCGAGCAGCTGCGGGTCGGTCACGTCCTCGCCCGCCACGATCCCGACGATGCGCTCGGCCAGCGGCTCGATGATGTCCTCGCCCTCCTTCAGCGCGCCGATCTCGAGGCCCATCACGGTGCCGCAATCCTCCTCGTTGATCGTCACGTCCTGCGCGACGTCGCAGAGGCGGCGTGTGAGGTACCCCGCGTCGGCCGTCTTGAGCGCCGTGTCCGCGAGGCCCTTGCGGGCGCCGTGGGTGGACGAGAAGTACTCGAGCACCGAGAGCCCCTCACGGAAGTTCGACTTGATCGGGTTCTCGATGATCTCGCCGATGCCGCCGGTGAGCTTCTTCTGCGGCTTCGCCATCAGGCCGCGCATGCCGGCCAGCTGGCGGATCTGGTCGCGTGAGCCACGCGAGCCGGAGTCGAACATCATGAACACGGTGTTGAAGCCGTTCTGCGACTCGCGCATCCGCTTCACCATCGCGTCGGCGATGTCGTTGTTGGCGTGCGTCCAGGTGTCGATGACCTTGTTGTAGCGCTCGCCGTTCGTGATGTTGCCCGTCTGGTACGCCTTCTGGAAGCGCGCCACGCGGGTGGCGGCCTCCTCGAGCAGCGTCTCCTTCTCGGCCGGGATCTCGAGGTCCTCGATCCCGATCGACACGCCGCCACGGGTGGCGTTGCGGAAGCCGAAGTCCTTGAGCCGGTCGAGGAACGCGACCGTGCCCGAGAGCCCCGCCTGGCGGTAGGACTCGAACACCAGCTCGCCCAACGCCTTCTTCTTCATCTCGCGGTTCTGGAACGGCAGCTCGTTCGGCACGATGCCGTCGAACAGCACGCGGCCGGCCGTCGTGGTGACCCACGCCTTGGCGTCGACCCCCTCGCCGCGGCGGTGGTAGCGCACCGCGGAGTGCACGGTGAGCTGGCCCAGCGCGAGCGCCATCTCGATCTCGGCCGCCGAGCTGAACGTCCGCAGCGCGAGCTGCGCCTTCTCGTCCTTGAGCAGCGCGTCGAAGCCGATCGGCGCCTTGGTCGCGAAGTAGCAGCCGAGCACGATGTCCTGCGACGGCTCCGCCACCGGGCGGCCGTCGGAGGGCTTGAGGATGTTGTTCGACGACAGCATCAGCACGCGGCACTCGAGCTGCGCCTCGTATGAGAGCGGCACGTGCACCGCCATCTGGTCGCCGTCGAAGTCGGCGTTGAACGCCGCGCAGACGAGCGGGTGGATGCGGATGGCCTTGCCCTCGACCAGCACCGGCTCGAACGCCTGGATGCCCAGGCGGTGGAGCGTCGGCGCGCGGTTCAGGAGCACCGGGTGGTCGCGGATGATCTCCTCGAGGATCTCGAACACCTCCTCGCTCTCGCGCTCCACGATCTTCTTGGCGCGCTTGACCGTCTCGGCGATCCCCTTCTCCACCAGCTTGTGGATGATGAAGGGCTTGAAGAGCTCCAGCGCCATCGCCTTGGGCAGGCCGCACTGGTGCAGCTTGAGCTCCGGGCCCACCACGATCACCGAGCGGCCGGAGTAGTCCACGCGCTTGCCGAGCAGGTTCTGGCGGAACCGGCCCTGCTTGCCCTTCAGCATGTCCGAGAGCGACTTGAGCGGACGCTTGCCGCGGCCGCGGATCGCCTTGGAGCGGCGCCCGTTGTCGAACAGCGCGTCCACCGCCTCCTGCAGCATCCGCTTCTCGTTGCGCAGGATCACCTCCGGCGCCCGGTGCGAGATGAGCTTCATCAGCCGGTTGTTGCGGTTGATCACCCGGCGGTAGAGGTCGTTCAGGTCGGACGTGGCGAAGCGCCCGCCGTCCAGCGGCACGAGCGGCCGCAGGTCGGGCGGGATCACCGGCACCACGTCGAGGATCATCCACTCCGGCTTGTTGCGCGTGCCGCTGTGGTCGCCCGAGTTGCGGAAGGCGTCGACGATCTTGAGGCGCTTGAGCTGCGCCTTCTTCTTGTGCTGCGACGTCTCCACCAGGATCTGGGCGCGGAGCTCGTCCGCCACCTTGTCCACGTCGAGGCGCTTGAGCAGGTCGCGCACCGCCGGCGCCCCGATGTCGGCGTGGAAGGCACTGTCGCCCTCCTCCTTCGCCTTCATCTTGAGCTGGAGGTACTGGTCCTCGTCGAGCAGCTCGTTGGCCGCGATCTCCTGCTCGCCCGGGTCGATCACCACGTAGTTCGAGTAGTAGACCACCTTCTCGAGGTCACGGAGCGTGAGGTCGAGGAGGTTGCCCATCGGGCTCGGCAGGGTCTTGAAGAACCAGATGTGCGCCACCGGCACGGCCAGCTCGATGTGGCCCATGCGGTCGCGCCGCACCTTGCTCAGCGTCACCTCGACGCCGCAGCGGTCGCAGATCACGCCGCGGTAGCGGATGCGCTTGTACTTCCCGCAATGGCACTCCCAGTCCTTCACCGGACCGAAGATGCGCTCGCAGAAGAGGCCATCCTTCTCCGGCTTGAACGACCGGTAGTTGATGGTCTCGGGCTTGGTGACCTCGCCCCACGACCACCAGGAGCGGAGGCCGGCCATCTCCAGCCGCTCGCGCTCCTTCTGGTCCTTGGGGCCACGGATCTCCTCGGGGGAGGCGATCCGGATCTGGATGTAGTCGAAAGCGGACGCGTTCTTCTCACGCGCGCTGCGGAAGTCGATCATCGGTTATTCCTCGCTGCCATTGCCGAAGGGTGACGAGATGCCGGCGTGGCCTCCCTCGGCGTGGGAATCCATCGTGACATGGATACCGAGCGCCTGCAGTTCCTTCACCAGCACGTTGAACGACTCCGGGGTCCCGGGCTCGGGCAGGTTCTGCCCCTTCACGATCGCCTCGTACACCCGGCTCCGGCCGTTCACGTCGTCCGACTTCACCGTCAGGATCTCCTGGAGCGTGTGGGCCGCGCCGTACGCCTCCAGCGCCCACACTTCCATCTCGCCGAAGCGCTGGCCGCCGAACTGCGCCTTGCCCGCCAGCGGCTGCTGCGTGACGAGGGAGTAGGGGCCGATGCTCCGGGCGTGGATCTTGTCGTCCACCAGGTGGCTGAGCTTGAGCATGTAGACCTGGCCGACCGTGACGGGGTTGGAGAAGCCCTCGCCGGTGCGGCCGTCGCGCAGCTGGATCTTGCCGCCCGGCAGCAGGCCACCCGCCTTGATGAGCTCCGTCGCCGCCGCATCCACGTCGGCGTCGCCCTTCTTGCCGAGCGCGCCCGCGAGGGCCGGCATCCCCATCGCCTCGAGCAGCCCGGCGGCGTCGAGCGCCTCCCGCTTCTCGAGTTCCTTGAGGGCCTTCTTGAACTCCGCCTTCTGCGAGGGCGGCGTGTCGTCCGCCTTGATGGCCGCCTCGTGGAACGCGATCGCGTGCGTGGTCGCCTCCGCCTCCCGTGCGGCCAGCTCGGCCGCCGCCGCGTGCACGTAGTCGAACACGCGCTTGTAGACGGACTTCGCCTCGGGGCCCAGGCCGCGGGCGTTCAGGTCGTTGATCGAGGCGTCGTGCAGCAGCTGCACGCGGTCGGAGTGGCCGATGTCGGGGCGGAGCTCCATGAGGATCCGGCGCAGCTCGTCCGGCGTCGGCGTCGGCGCCGGCGCCTCCAGCGTGAGCGAGCCCTTCACCCACTCGAGCCCGGCGAGGCGCAGGGCCAGGCCGATCTCGCGCTCGTTCGCGCCCTGGAACACCGGGGTCTTCGCGTAGAAGCCGAGGATCTTCGCCGCCCACCCGAGGTGGGTCTCGAGGATCTGCCCGACGTTCATGCGCGAGGGCACGCCCAGCGGGTTGAGCACGATGTCCACCGGCGTGCCGTCGGGGAGGAACGGCATGTCCTCCTCGGGCACGAT
>JAOUHR010000221.1 GCA_029884515.1 Gemmatimonadota bacterium | reverse complement strand
CTGTTCAACCTGGGGAGTGCGCTCTCCTTCGCCCAGTTGCTGCCGGCCGGGGTCTTCGTGGCGATGAATGGCCGGTGCTTCCGGTGGGACAACGTGCGCAAGAATCGCGAGGTCGGGGGGTTCGAGGCGCTGCACCCGGAGTGAGGAGAGCTGCATGACGCGTCGGTCCGTTGCCGTGCTGTTGGCCGTGGCCCTGGTTCCTGCGCTCGGAACCCGGGCCGGATCCGCGCACGCCCAGGGCACGGGCGTCACCCTCCACGGCATCGCCTACGACAGCGTGCGCCGCGAGGTCCTGCCGAACGCGTTCGTGACGCTGGCGGGGCGCGCGAGCGTCACCACCGACGGCCGCGGGCGGTTCGAGTTCGCGGACGTCGCGCCCGGCACCCACGTGATCGAGATGCAGCACGCGCGCCTCGACTCGATGGGGCTGCCCGGGATCTCCGTGCAGGCGCGCGTGACGGGCGATGCCCCCATCACGGTCGCGATCCCCTCCTTCGCCACCCTCTGGCGTGCCGCGTGCGGCGAGCGGCCGGCGCCCGCGGACAGCGGCTTCGTGTACGGGACGGTGCGCGACGCGCGCTCCGGCGCCGAGGTCGCAGGCGCGGCGATCCAGCTGGCCTGGGTGGACCTCGCGGTCAATAAGGACCCGGCGGCGCTCTCGATGCAGCAGCGCCTGGTGCGGAGCGAGACGAACGCGGACGCGAACGGCGAGTACAGCGTCTGCGGCATCCCGCTCGACGCCGGCCTGCGCCTGGTCGCGGCGGGCGACGCGACCGTCAGCGGGATCATCGACCTGCCGGCGACGACCCTGCCGGTGCAGCGCTTCGACCTCATCGTCGGAACGAATGACCGCACCGACTCCACCTCGTTCGGCGACCTCGCCGCGGAGGTGTTGGGGACCGACGGGCAGCCCATCGAGGGGGCGCGGGTGGTGGTGGACGACGTGCCGCGCGGCACGACGAGTGCGGACGGCAGGCTCTTCGTGCGCGGGGTCCTGCCCGGCACGCGGCAGGTCGAGGTGCTGATGCTCGGACGCCGTCCCAGCGTGCTCGCCGTGGTGGTGGAGTCGCAGCGCACGACGGCGCTGCACCTCGAACTCGAGCGCCTGACGCAACTGGACGTGGTGCGGGTGATCGGGTCACCCTTCCAGCAGCGGCTCCTGCAGGAGTTCGCCGAGCACAAGCGGTTGGGGTTCGGCGAGTTCCTCGACTCCACGCAGGTCGGGCGCCGTGCCTACATCGAGAGCGTCTTCGGCGCGCTGGCGGGGGTGGAGCTCACGCGGCAGCGCTACGGCGGGTTCCAGATCGCGCTTCCCTATCGGAAGGGGGGGAAGTGTGCCGCGGTCGTCTGGATCGACGGGATCCGGTCGGACACCGAGGTGCTCAAGAGCGTCCGGCCGGATGAGATTGCCGTGGTGGAGATCTTCAAGCGCGAGTACAACGTGCCGGACCGGTACTGGACACCGCGATCCGAGTGCGGCGCCGTGGCGGTCTGGACCAAGCGCGGCATCAGCTGAGTCCGCCCCTACGGCGCCGGCGGGGCCGGTTGGCACCACGCAACGGGAGCGCGTAGGTTCTGCGCGGCACGACGGTGATCCCACCGATCCGTGCGACACCTGACAGGGAGGGCGCATGCTTCCGGAACGTGCGCGCGTTTCGCGCGCGGTGATGTGGTCGGTGGCCGTACTGCTGCTCGCGACGGTGGGGTGCGGCGGGACGACGGTCGTGCAGGGCGAATGCCGGCCCGTGAGCGGCGCGGACGTCTGCGCGTTCAGTGAGATGGCCGGGAGCAACATCGTCGCGTTCGGTGCGACGGTGCCCCTCACGTCGATCGAGGGCGTGCCGGCGGACGCCGAGATGGTGTGGCCCCCGGTGGCGGCGGCGGCGATCCCGCTCTCCGACGCCGTCACCAAGGCCACCGGCTTCACGACGCTCACGGTCTACTGGGAGGCGCATGGCCACCCGCCGGGCCCCTTCCTCACGCCGCACTTCGACTTCCATTTCTACGCCCTCGACCCGGCACAGGTCGACGCGATCGACTGTGCGGACGTCACCAAGCCGTCCACGGTCCCGGCGGGCTTCGCGCTCCCCGACATCGAGATCCCCGGGATCGGCAACCTCGTCGGGCTCTGCGTGCCGAAGATGGGGATGCACGCCCTGCTCCAGTCGGAGATCGACTCGCCGATCACATTCGAGAAGACGATGGTGCTGGGCTACGACAAGGCGCAGCCGATCTTCATCGAACCGATGATCGCGCGCGCGACGCTCATGGCGCAGAAGAGCTTCACGCTCGACGTCCCGGCGGTCTCGGGCGCGCCGGCCGGCGTGCACTACCCGACGAAGTTCCGGGCGGACTACGACAGCACGGCGAAGTCGTATCGCTTCACCTTCTCCGAGATGGCGGGCATGAAGTGAGGTAGCCGGATCTGCAGTGGAGGGATGACGTGCGCACGCCGGACCCGCGTTCCTGTCGGGGTCCGGCGTGCGGCGTTATGATAGGGTTCCGAAGCCGATCGTCCTCGCCCCCGAGTCCCCTGACCGTTTGACCGAACCTCCCGCACCGCTCACCGCCGCCCTCGCCGACCGCTACCGCATCGAACGCGAGCTGGGCGCCGGCGGGATGGCCACCGTGTACCTGGCGCAGGACCCGAGGCACCACCGCCACGTGGCCGTGAAGGTCCTGCATCCGGACCTCGCCGCGGCGCTCGGCGGCGAGCGCTTCCTCGCCGAGATCCGGACGACGGCCAACCTGCAGCACCCGCACATCCTGCCGCTGCACGACTCGGGGGAGGCGGGTGGCTTCCTCTACTACGTGATGCCCTTCGTGGACGGCGAGTCGCTCCGTGGCCGCCTGGCCCGGGAACGGCAGCTCCCGATCGGGGACGCGCTGCGGATCGCGCGCGAGGTGGCGGATGCGCTGGACTACGCGCACCGGCAGGGTGTGGTGCATCGCGACATCAAGCCGGAGAACATCCTCCTGCAGGGCGGGCACGCAGCGGTCGCCGACTTCGGGATCGCGCTCGCCGTGCAGAGTGCCGGCGGGCAGCGGATGACGCAGACCGGCCTCTCGCTCGGCACGCCACAGTACATGAGTCCCGAGCAGGCGATGGGGGAACGGGCCATCGACGCGCGCAGCGACATCTACGCGCTTGGCGCCGTGCTCTACGAGATGCTCACGGGCGACCCGCCCTTCCTCGGGTCGACCGTGCAGGCGATCGTGGCGAAGGTGCTCACCGAGAAGCCGACGCCGCCGTCGACGATGCGCGACACGGTGACGCCGGGCGTGGAGCAGGCCGTGATGCGGGCGCTGGCGAAGCTTCCCGCCGACCGGTTCGCGTCGGCGGGCGAGTTCGCGGCGGCGCTGGGTGCGGGGGCCGGCGCGGCCACCGGCGCGGCCACCGGCACCACGACCGGCGCCTCGACAGGCGCCATCGCCGGCACCGGCGCGATGCGCGGTTCGACGGGCGCATCGCGTGGCCCATGGCGCCGCGTGAGCGCCGTGCTCGGCGTCGTGACGATCGCCGCGATCGGCGTGGCGCTCTGGGCGCTCGGACGCGGCGCGCCGGGCGCCGGGATCGAGGTCTTCGACGCGGCCCTGCCGGACAGCGCGCCCATGAGTGCCTCCCCGCTCGTCGGCAACGAGGGCTTCGGCGGGGGTTCGAACCTGTCGCTCGCGCCCGACGGCACGTTCATCGTGTACGCGGCGCTGCGCGGCGACTCCACCATGCTCTGGTATCGCAGCCTCGTGGACGGCAGCGCGCGCCCGATCGAGGGGACCGCGGGCGGCAGCGGGCCGGCCATCTCTCCCGACGGCAAGAGCCTCGCGTTCTCCATCAACGACCGCGTGCTCCTCGTGCCCCTCTCGGGCGGTGAGCCGCGGCGACTCCGGCAGGGCCCCATCGCGTTGCTCTCCTGGGTCTCGCCGACGCGCCTCCTGGCCCTCGAGAGCGGCGGCTTCGCCATGCAGTGGCTCGACCCGGAGACCGGCGCGATCGAGGGGGAGCCGTCGCGACAGATCACGCGCTGCGTCTTCGGCATCTGGATCGCCGAGGAATCGCGCCTGGCATGCAGCTTCAATGAGGGCGGCGTGATCGTGGACCCCGCGACGGGCGAGCGCCAGACGATCCGTGCCCGGAACGCGGACGGCACGCCGGGCGGCCCCGTCACGGGATCGGGATTCCGCGTCGTGGACGGCCGCTACATGCTCTATCTCTCGCTCGACGGCGACCTGCGTGGCGCGCCCTATGACCCCGCGACGCGCTCCCTCGGCCGTTCCGCGGTCCTGGTCCGCGGCGTGCGACGCGATGCGCTCGGCCTCGCCCAGATGGCTCTTGGCGCCGACGGCACGCTGGCCTATGTGCCCGCAGCGAGCGGGAACGCCTCGCAACTGGTCACGCTGCACGGGGGCGGTCCTCCCGTGCGGCTGCCGGTCGAGCGCGCGCACTTCCTGCGATTCGACATGAGCCGCGACGGCCGGCGCTTGGCCGCGGTGGTCGCCACCAGCGAGGAGCAGGAGTTGCGGA
>JAOUHR010000183.1 GCA_029884515.1 Gemmatimonadota bacterium | reverse complement strand
GATCCCCGCCTCGCCCGGGATCACCCCCACCACGATCCCGCCCCAGAGCAGGATCACCGCGATGCTGAGCATGATGCTCGCGAAGCTCCGTGCGTACCAGCCGGCGAACACGAGGAAGCCGAAGAAGCCGAACACCACGCCGCTGGCGCCGATGTGCACGGTGTTCGGCGCGCCGAGGGTCCACGCCGCGAGCCCGCCGGTGACGGTCGCGGTGAGCGCCACGAGCAGGAAGTGCCGCGGGTCGCGGAGCATCACGAGCCACCCCAGCACGAGGAGCGGGATGGTGTTCGCCGCGAGGTGGTTGAAGTTCGCGTGCAGGAAGGGCGCGAGGAGTATCCCGCGCAGGCCGTCGGCCGAGCGCGGCACCACGCCGAAGCGCAGCAGCGAGCCGCCGAGGATCTCGTCCACCGCGAAGGCGGCCCAGAGCACGGCGACGGTCGCACCGAGCACCACCGCGTGGGTGCGGAGCGCGCGGACGACGCTGATCGGACGGGGGGTCTGGAGCATGGCGAACCCTCGCGGCGCGAGTGGCGCGCCGGATGCGGGAACACATCCTATAATCAAGGGAACCCTCACCAGTTTCAGACCGGGAGGTCCCTTGCTTGCTGACGATCTGGGTGTCGTGATGGCACGTGAGCTGCGCGCCGTCGCGAAGGAGGTGGCGGCGTATCCCACGGACGAGGCGCTCTGGCGCACCGTGCCCGGGATCACGAACCCGGGCGGCACGCTCGCGCTCCACCTGGCCGGCAACCTGCAGCACTTCATCGGCAAGGTGCTCGGCGGCAGCGCGTACGTGCGTGACCGGGACGCCGAGTTCGGCCGGCGCGGCGAGCCGCGCGCGGCGGTGGTGGCCGAGGTGGAGCGCACCATCCCGGCGGTGGTGGAGGGTCTCAAGAGAGTGACGGCGGCGCAGTGGGAGGCCGAGTACCCGCAGGAAGTGGGCGGGAAGCGGTTCTCCACGCGGCGCTTCGCCCTCCACCTCTGTTCCCATCTTGCGTACCACCTCGGGCAGATGGACTATCATCGCCGGACGGTCGCGCCCGACTCGGGCACGGCGGGGACGGTCTCCCTGGCGGAGTTGTAGGCTGACCGCCCCCGCGCCCAGGCAGGCGACCGCACTCGACCGCGCCTTCGCCGCGATCCACGACCACTGGGCGCCGGTGGTGATCGCGGAGCTGAACGGCCAGCAGGTGAAGGCCGTGAAGTTCAAGGGCGCGTTCGAGTGGCACCGGCACCGCAACGAGGATGAGATGTTCCTCGTGCACCGCGGCCGGTTCCGCATGGAGTTCCGCGGACACAGCGTGGACCTCGCGGCCGGCGCGTTCCTCGTGGTGCCGCGCGGCGTCGAGCATCGCCCCGTGGCCGACGAGGAGGTCGAGGTGATCCTCTTCGAGCCCGCCACCACGGTGCGCACGGGCGACTGAGTACATTCGGGGATGGCCCACGTCTCCCACAGGCTCGGCAACTCGTTCGAGGGCGCGCTCGCGGGCGGCGGCGACCCGGCGAGTTCGCCCCTCTACGTCTTCGGGCCCTTCCTCCGGCTGATCGTCGTCGCCGGCGTGGCCGAGATCACGTTCGGCGCCAGCATCTGGATGGTGGTCTTCACCGTCGCCATGGTCTCGGCGATGTACCGCCTGGTGATGCGCTGGGTGGTGGACGGGAGCGGCGGGAGCGGGCTCGCGGAGGAGGAGTTCGGGAGCTGGGCGGCGAAGGTGAACGCGGGGATCACCTTCGTGGAGTACACGCTCACCTTCCTGGTGAGCATGGCCGCGCTGGTGACGTTCATGGCGGACCGGTACCCGCCGCTCAACGGGTCCGTCGCGGCGCTGCCGTACCGCACGATCGTCGCGATCGCGCTGAGCGTGTTGATCGGCTGGCTCGTGAACCGCGGCCCCAAGGTCGCGGCGCGCGCCTTCGGGCCGGCGACGCTCGGCGTGCTGGCGCTCCTCTGGGCGATGATCATCGCCACCATCTGGCGCGACGGGTTCCACCTGCCGCCGCTCCGCCTCGCCGCGTTCTCCGGCGACTACCTGCAGTTCACGCTCGGCGGCTACGTGCGGATCCTCGCGCTCATGACGGGCATCGAGGTGTTCGCGAACCTCGTCGCCGCGTACGGGGGCAGCGAGGCGGACAAGAGCCGCAAGGCGTTCGGCAGCCTCCTCATCGTGATGGGCACCACCTGCCTCACCATGCTCATCGTGGGCCCGGCCATCCTCGAGCTCGCGGACCCCACGCGGGTGGACGTCTCGGTGTTCACGCAGGCGATGGACGTGCTCCTCCCGCGGCCGCTCGCGTACGCCGGCACGCTGGTGGGCGTGCTCGTGCTCGGCTCCGCCGCGGCCGCGAGCGCGCAGGGGCTGCAGAACCTCGCGCTGGGGCTGCGCTACCGGCACTACATCCCGGCCAGGCTCGGCCAGCGGAACCGCTTCGACGTGGCCGACACGCCCGTCTGGATCGAGGTGGGGATCGCGGCAATCTGCTTCCTCGCCTTCGGCACGCACGAGGAGACCTACCTCGCGATCTACGCCGCGGGCGTGTTCATCCTCCTCAGCATGACCGGGTGGGCCGCGGCCAAGCGGCTGCTGCGGCAGGTGCGCGAGGAGTTCAGCCCGGGTGCCGCGTTCACGCTGGGCGGGACGGTCGCCGCGGCGCTGCTCACCACGCTCGCCACGGTGCTGATCTTCGAGGAGCGCTTCTTCGAGGGCGCGTGGACCTACCTGCTCTTCCTGCCGGTGCTCTACGGCGCCTTCTCGTGGTACCGCAAGCGCCTCGGCGCGCCGATGGCGCTCGACGACCACCTCGGCCGCTTCTTCGCCGGGCAGTACCTGCTCCCCTACCAGCGCGAGGCGCGGGCCGAGGACGAGACGCGGCTCGACCGCATCGTGGTGCCGCTCGACGGCTCGACCTTCGCCGAGCAGGCGCTCGACGTGGCGGAGACGCTGGCCGTCGCGTTCAAGTCGGAGGTGACGCTCGTCTCCGTGGTGAGCGGCGGCACCGCGGCCGGCACCGACTCGCGCGGCCGCACGGCGCTCGAGTCCACCGACGTGGCGGAGTACCTCGTCACCGAGGCGCAGCGGCTGGAGCGGAGCGGGGTGGAGTCGAGCTTCACCATCCGGCGCGGCGAGGTGGCCGCCGAGGTGGACAACCTCGCCGACGACATGGAAGCCGACGTGGTGGTGCTGGCGACGCACGGGCGCTCCGGCGTGGAGCGGATGCTGCTCGGGAGCGTGGCACACGACCTGGTGGCGATCACCGACACGCCGGTGCTCCTCATCCGGCCCACCGAGGACTGGAAGAGCCGCACGGTGCCGTTCCGCCGGCTGCTGGTGAGCCTCGACGGGAGCGAGGGCGCGGAAGCGGTGCTCCGGTTCGTGCGGGCGATCGCCCGGCGGTTCGAGAGCGAGATCGTGCTGCTCTCGGTGCCGGAGCGCGACGCGGAGCAGGAGACGCTCGGGCGCTACCTCACGCAGGTCTCGTCGGCGCTGCAGACGCGCGGCTACAAGTGCCGCACGCTGATCACCGGCTCGTCGCCGGCGCGCGCGATCGTCGAGGCCGCCGTGGACGAGAAGGCCGACCTGATCATGATGGCCACCCGCGGCCGCGGGGCGGGGGCCAAGGGCGTGGACCTCGGCACCGTGACCGACCGCGTGGTGCAGGAGACGCGGGTGCCGGTGTTCGTGGTGCCGGTGCGGCGCTCGACGGTGAACCGCGCGCTCGAGGTGGTGGCGGCGCCGGTCGTCGTCGTTCCGGCGGACCAGCCCGCCGAAGGCGCCGCCGGCGCCGCGAAGGAACCCCCTGACGGAGGACCCGCATGAACTGGCTGCCCTTCGACATCGACGCCGACCGCCTGCAGACGGGCGTGCTCGCCTTCCTGCCGCGGCTCCTCGCCGCGCTGCTGGTGCTGCTCGCGTTCTGGGCGGTGCTGCGGATCACCCAGCCGGCGATCCGGGCGGCGCTGCAGCGCGCGCAGTTCGTGGACGGCCTCATCCACCTGCTGGTGGACGGGCTCTTCCGCGGGGCGGTGATCATCATCGGCATCGCGATGGCGATGAGCCAGCTGGGCATCAACATCACCGCGCTCCTGGCCGGCGTCGGCGTGGCCGGCATCGCGCTCGGCTTCGCGGCGCAGGAGACGGTCGCCAACATGATCGCCGGGTTCCTCATCTTCTGGGACCGCCCGTTCAAGATCGGCGACTACATCACCACCGAGACCGAGTACGGCGAGGTGAAGGAGATCACGCTCCGCACCACCCGCATCCGCACGCTCGACAACACCTACGTGGTGATCCCCAACAGGCAGATCATCGGCGACACGCTCGTGAACCACTCGATGTACGGCGAGACGCGCGTGGTGGTGAAGATCGGCATCGCCTACAAGGAGCGGATCGCCGAGGCGCGCGCGGTGCTGCTCGAGTCCATCAAGGGCGTGGAGGGGGCGATGACCGACCCGGCGCCCGACGTGGTCTCCCGCTCGCTCGGCGACTCGAGCGTGAACCTCGAGGTCCGCGTCTGGGTGGATGATCCGTCGATCGAACGGCCCGTGGGCGCCCGGCTCGTCGAGGCGTGCAAGGTCGCGCTCGATGCGGCGGGGATCGAGATCCCCTTCCCCCACCAGCAGCTCTTCGTGGAGGACATCAACGACCGCGTCTGGGAGAAGGCCGCCCGCTACTTGCGCCCGCGCGAGATCGAGTAGACGTAGGCCGCGACCGCCTTCACCTGGTCGTCGGTCAAGTTCATCGGGCCGCCGCGCGCGCGCATGGCGAAGGGGCGCGTGGTGTCCTTGAACTCCTCCTTCGCGACGCCGTTCGTGACGGTGGTGATGATCTCCTCGTAGCTGCCCTTGGAGTGCTGCCAGGTCCCGTCGACGAGGGCCGGCGCATTCTTGGCGCCCACGCCCTTCTGCCCATGGCACCGCTGGCAGCCGCCGGAGTTGAAGAGCGAATCGCCGAGCGCGACCATCTGGAGCGTGACGCCGGCGGGGAGGCGCACGCCGGAGGCGGTCATCACGGCGGCGGGTGCCGCCGGAGCGGCGGCCGGCGCCGGGAGGGCCGCGGAGCCGCCGGAGGAGCCGTGGCCGCTGCAGCCCGCGGCCACGAGCGCGACGGTGGAGAGGGCGAGCGTCAGGATCGGGGCGGAGCGACTCGTGCGGCGCATGCGGCGTGCCTCGGCGGGTTGGGGT
>JAOUHR010000182.1 GCA_029884515.1 Gemmatimonadota bacterium | reverse complement strand
TCTTCGCCCTCGTGGACACGGGCCTCCTGATGAGCCAGCCCGGCGACTCGAAGGACGACTTCATCGGCGCGTTCGACTTCCACGCCGCGTTCGACCGCGACTATCCCTGGAACGCCGTCCCGACCACGTAACGCGGTCGCCCGGCACGAGAGCCCCATGAACGTCCCGATCGTGACGGCGGAGCAGGCGCTCGAGCGGGAAGCCGCCACGATCGCGACGCTGGCCGAGTCGTACACGCTGATGCGGACCGCGGGCGAGACTACCGCCGCGATCCTGATGGAGCGTGTGCCCGAGCTCCGCCAGCGGGGGGCGCTCATCTTCGCCGGCGGGGGGAACAACGGGGGCGACGCCTGGATCGTCGCGGCGGTCCTCGCGCGCGCCGGCTGTCCGGTCACGGTCGAATCGCTCGCCGACCCGCGCTCCCCCGACGCCCGCCGTGCGCGCGACGACGCGCGGGCCGCTCTGGAGGACGCCTCGCCCGCCAGCTGGCCCGCCGTCGTGGTGGACGGAGTGCTCGGCACCGGCGCGCGCGGCGAGGCGCGCGGCGAGCAAGCCGCGGCCATCGGCCGCATCAATGCGCTCGGCGCGGACGGCGCGATGGTGGTGGCCCTCGACGTGCCGAGCGGCCTCGACTCCACCACGGGCACCGGCGGGACCGTGGTGCGCGCCCGGCTCACCTGCACCTACGGCACCATCAAGCGCGGCCTCCTGCTCCGCCGGGACGAGGCCGGCGAGATCCTCGCGCTCGACATCGGGCTCGGCGCGCACGCGCCCGGCACGCTCCCGGAGTTGGTGGACGCCGAGTGGGTGCGCCGGGCCATCCCCCCCATCCCCGCCGACGCGCACAAGGGCGTGCGCCGCCGGCTCGCGATCATCGGCGGCGGCGACGGCATGGCCGGCGCGCCGATGCTCGCCGCGCGCGGCGCGATGCGGAGCGGGATCGGCATGGTGGAGCTCCTCGTGAACCCGGCGAACGTGCCGGTGGTGCAGGCCGCGCTCCCGGAGACGATGGCCGCGCGCTGGCCCGTGACCGCCGAGGACCAGGACCGCGTGCTCAAGTGGGCGCACGTGCTCCTGCTCGGACCGGGACTCGGCCGCACCGCGATGACGCGCGCCCTCGTCGAGCGCCTCCTGGTCGCATGGCGCGGGCCGGTGCTCCTCGACGCCGACGCCCTCAACGTGTTCGAGGGCGAGCCGCGCACGCTCGGCACCCTGCTCGGCGCGCGCCCCGCGATCGTCACGCCGCATCCGGTGGAGGCCGCGCGCCTGCTGCGCCTGGACCCGCGCGAGGTGATCGAGCGCCGCTTCGAGGTGGGCGCGGGCCTCGCGAAGACGCTGGGGGCGACCGTGGTGCTCAAGGGTCCGCCGACGGTGATCAGCGCGCCCGACGGGCGTGTGGCGGTGAGCGCCTCCGGCGCGCCGACGCTCGGCACCGCCGGCAGCGGCGACGTGCTCGCGGGGATCATCGCGACGCTGCTCGGGCAGACGCTCGACCCGTTCGCCTCCGGCACGAGCGGCGCCTGGGTCCACGGCCGGGCGGGGGAACGCGCCGCCGAGGGAGGCTCCGTGCGCGGCTCCACGCTGCGCGACGTGATCGAGTGCCTGCGGGACGTCTGGTCGCTCGACGACCCCGCGCCGCGCGCGCCGGTGCTCGCGCGACTCCCGCAGGCCGGGGCGCAGCGATGACCGGCCACTCGCGCCTGGGCCCCGGCCGTGAGTTCGACGCGGTGCGGGCCCTGCTCGGTGCGTGGGGCGAATCCGCGGTGGGGATCGGCGACGACGGCGCGCTGCTCGACGTCCCCGCCGGCGCCCGGCTCGTGGTGAGCACCGACAGCACGGTGGAGGACGTCCACTTCCGCCGCGAGTGGCTCGAGCCCGACGAGATCGGGTGGCGCGCGACCATGGCCGCGCTGAGCGACCTGGCGGCGATGGGCGCCGCACCCCTCGGCATGCTGCTCGCGCTCACCGTGCCCGGGAGCTGGCGCACGGCGCTCGACGGCATCGCGCGCGGCATCGGCGCCGCGGCCGCGCGCACCGGCACGCCGATCGTCGGCGGCGACCTCTCGGGCGGCGAACGGCTCGCCCTCAGCATCACGGTGCTCGGCCAGACGAAGCACCCCCTCACGCGCGCCGGCGCGCGGCCGGGCGACACGCTCTACCTCACCGGTGCGCTCGGGGCGCCCGGCGCCGCGCTCGCGGCGTGGCAGCGCGGCGCCCGCCCGCGGGCCGAGGACCGCGCCCGCTTCGCGCGGCCCGAGGCGCGCATCGCCGCCGGCCGGTGGTTCGTCGCCCACGGCGCCCACGCGGCGGTGGACGTCTCCGACGGGCTCGCGGGCGACCTCGCCCACCTCGCGGCGGCGAGCGCGGTGCGCTGCGTGCTGCGGCTCGATGCGATCCCCTGCGTGCCGGGCGTGGCCGTGCTCGACGCCGTCGCGAGTGGCGAGGAGTACGAGCTCCTGGTCGCGTCGCCCGCGCTCGACACGGCCGCGTTCGCGGCCGCGCACGACGGGCTCGCGCTCACCGCGGTGGGCGCGGTGGAGGCGCCGGACGAAGCCGGCGTGGGCGAGTCGGTCGCCGAGCAGCGGGGACGGCGCGTCGCGCTGCCGGCGGCGCACGACCACTTCGCCGCCCGCTGATGCGCGCCGTGCGGCCTCGCGCGCCATGAGGGCCTTCCTGCGCGCCTGCCTCGTCGCGGCGAACCTCGTGCTCTCGACGACGATCCTCGGGACCTCGGTGCTGATCGCCGCGCTCTTCCGGGTGAGGGACCGCCCCGGCTCCCCGTACGACTGGGCGCCGCGGCTCTGGGGCAAGTCGCACCTCTGGGTGGCCGGCACCCGCATCGTGGAGCACGGGGCGGAGCACAAGGGCGGGCCCAGCCACATCTACGTCGCCAACCACTGCGCGAACTTCGACATCTTCGCGCTCGCCTCGCAGCTCCCCTGGATCAAGTTCGTGGTGAAGCTCGAGCTCTTCCGCGTGCCGATCCTCGGGCGCGCGATGCTCGCCGCCGGGATGATCCCGATCGAGCGGCAGAACCGGAAGGCGGCGTTCGAGTCGTACGCGCTGGCGTCGCGCCGGATCGAGGCGGGCGCCTCCATCGCCGTCTACCCGGAGGGCACGCGCGGCAACGCCTACCCGCTGCGGCACTTCAAGAAGGGGCCGTTCGTCCTCGCCGTGCAGGCCAGGGCGGCCATCGTGCCGGTGGTGATGCACGGCGTGCTCGAGGTGCAGCGGAAGGGGGAGTTCCGCGTGCACCCCGGCACGATCCACATGCACTACCTCCCGCCCATCGAGACCGCCGGGCTCACCTACGAGGACCGCGACGCGCTCGCCCGCCGCACGTACGACGCGATGGCCGAGTGCCTGCGGCGCGAATACGGCGTGGAATCCCCGGGGTACGACGAGACCTGATAGATTCCGGGCGACCCTCCACACCCCGCCCATGTCCATCATCCTTGCCCTCCAGGCCCGCGAGATCCTCGATTCGCGCGGCAACCCGACCATCGAAGCCGACGTCATCCTCGAGGATGGCACCTACGGGCGCGCCGCGGTGCCGAGCGGCGCGTCCACCGGCGAGCATGAGGCCAACGAGCTGCGCGACGGCGACCCCGGGCGCTACGGCGGCAAGGGCGTGCGGAAGGCGGTGGCGAACGTCCTCAAGCTGATCGAGCCCGAACTCATCGGCCTCGACGTCACCGAGCAGATCACGCTCGACCGCACGCTCATCGCGATCGACGGCACGAAGAACAAGTCCAAGCTCGGCGCGAACGCGATGCTCGCCGTGTCGATGGCCGCCACGCGCGCGGCCGCGGCCAACCTCGACCTGCCCCTGCACAAGTACCTCGGGGGACCGATGGCGCGCACGCTCCCCGTGCCGCTCATGAACATCCTGAACGGCGGCGCGCACTCCACGAACACGGTGGACTTCCAGGAGTACATGGTCGTCCCGGTGGGCGCGGAGGACTTCGCCGAGGCGCTGCGGATGGGCACCGAGGTGTTCCACGCGCTCAAGAAGGTGCTCGTCAAGCGGAAGCTCTCCACCGGCGTCGGCGACGAGGGGGGCTTCGCGCCCGACCTCAAGAGTGACGAGGAGGCCCTCAAGGTCGTGATGGAGGCGATCGAGGCGGCCGGCTACGAGCCGGGCAGGGACATCGCCCTCGCGCTCGATTGCGCCGCCAGCGAGCTCCACAAGGCGGGCAAGTACACCTTCAAGAAGAGCGGCGCGGGCACCCGGAGCGCCGAGCAGATGGTGGAGCTCTACGCCAAGTGGCTGGAGAAGTACCCGATCGTCTCCATCGAGGACGGGTTGGCGGAGGGCGACTGGGAGGGATGGAGCATGATGACCGAGGCGATCGGCGAGCGGTGCCAGCTGGTGGGCGACGACATCTTCGTGACCAACACCGAGTTCCTCGCGCGCGGCATCGAGGAGGACGTGGCGAACGCGATCCTCATCAAGGTGAACCAGATCGGCACCGTCACCGAGACGCTCGAGGCGATCGAGATGGCGGGCCGGAACGGCTACCGCTCCATCATCTCGCACCGCTCGGGCGAGACCGAGGACACCTTCATCGCCGACCTGGCGGTGGCGACGAACGCCGGGCAGATCAAGACCGGCTCGGCGAGCCGCACGGACCGCGTGGCCAAGTACAACCAGCTGCTGCGGATCGAGGCCGAGCTCGGCGAGCATGCCGAGTACCCGGGCCGGGCGATCTACGGCCTCGGCGACTGAGGCAAGGGGCGCGGCGGCGTGGCGAGGAAGCGCGGGGGATCGGGGGGTGGCAGGCGGCGGGCGCCGGGCGCGCCGCTCGACAACAAGCAGATCATCGGGCGCGTGGTGGTCTTCACCGGCGCGATCGCCGTGATCTTCTTCGCGGTGCAGGGAGGCGAGTACGGCACCACCGACCTCCTCGGCCAGCATCGGGCCTTGGCGCGCGAGCGCGCGGCGGTGGACTCGCTGACCGCCGAGGTCGCGCGGCTCCAGGCCTACAGGAAGGCGGTGGAGACCGACCCCGCGACGCAGGAGCGGATCGCGCGCGAGGAGTTCGGGATGGTGAGGGGGGAGAAGGAGATCCTGTACCGCTTCACCGACTCCCTCCCTCCGGACGCGCGCTGAGACGCCTTGACTCTCCCCCGCGGGGGCCTATCTTTCGGTCACTATCGCGGGGTGGAGCAGCCTGGTAGCTCGT
>JAOUHR010000181.1 GCA_029884515.1 Gemmatimonadota bacterium | reverse complement strand
CGATCCGCCGCACCTGCAGCTCCACCTTGAGCTGGTCCACGAGGTTCGCGCCGTTGTCCCACACCGAGGCGAACTGCGCCGGCGCGCCGATGAAGTTGTTGTTCCGGTAGCCGACGTAGCGCAGGCCCCTCTTGTATCCGTCCTCCACGATCTTGTCGAGCGCCGCCTTCTCGTCGGTGCCCGGCGGGAAGTCCTGGTAGAGCCAGGTGATCGCCAGCTTGTCGTAGTCACCGATCTTCTGGTCGTACGCATCGGAGAGGTCGAGCGTGCCCTGCGGCGTGATCCGCACCAGCGGCGCGGGATAGTCCATCACCGTGGAGCGGCCGAGCGCGCTGCCGATGTAGTTGTGCGGGAAGCCGAGCGTGTGGCCCACCTCGTGCGCGCCGAGCTGGCGCACGCGCGCGAGCGCCATCTGCAGCGCATCGCCGTTCTCGGCGACCTCGGCGAGGTACTCGAAGTTCGGCGCGTCGGCGAGCTCGTCGTCGGCGCCGGCGCCGAAGGGTGCCACCATGCCCTGGCCATGCAGGTAGTCCTGCCGCAGGCGGAGGCTGCCGAGGTTCACGTTGCCGCGGATGATCTCGCCCGTGCGCGGGTCCACCACGCTCCCGCCGTACGAGTAGCCGCGCGTCCTGCGATGGGTCCAGTGGACCATGTTGTAGCGGATGTCGTCGGGGTCGGCGCTGTCGGGGAGCACCGCCACCCGGAACGCGTTGATGTAGCCGGCGGCCTCGAAGGCCTGGTTCCACCAGCTCACGCCGGCGACGAGCGCGGAGCGCACCGGCTCCGGCGTGCCGTTGTCGATGTAATAGACGATCGGCTTCACCGGCTCGGAGCGGGCCGCCCGCGGATCCTTCTTCTTGAGGCGATGCCGCGCGACGAACCGGAGGTAGACGTCCTTGTCGATCGGCTGCGTGAAGTCCATCACGTCGCCGCCGCTCACGCCGACTCGCGGGTCCGCGAAGCGCGGCTCATAGCCGGGCCCGGGGAGCTTCACGAGCGAGTGGTGCTCACGGAGCGTGACCGCCTCGCCCGAGGCGGCGACGCCGCTCACCAACCGGCCCGGCTGGCTCGTGGTGAAGGTGAGGATCGCCTCGACCTCGTTGTTCTCCGGGAACGACCTGATCGCGTCGGGATGGAGCGTGCTGCGACTGGCGTCGAGCTGGTAGCGCCCCTGCTGGCTGCCGGCGAGCGTCTCCACCACGCCGCGCGCGTCGCGCATGAAGAAGCCCGTCGCGTCCACGAGCACGCTCGTGCCCGTCTGCGCGACGATGTCGAAGCCCCAGTGCACGGATGGCGCGAAGGCGTCCACCACGGCCTGCCGCTCCTTCGCGTTCGCGGTGCCGCGCGCCTGGAACCGGTAATTCGGTTCCATCAGCAGCACGCGGGGGCCCGTGCGCCTGGCAACGAGGATCGCCGTGCCGCCCAGCTGGCCGCGGTCGATGCCGACCGGGTTGCTGCCCAGCCCCGACGCCATCGACACCTGGTAGAGGAACTCGGTGTCGAGCTTGTCGATCTCCCAGAAGAGCTTGCCGGTCGCCTCGTCCCAATAGAGGGTGAAGTAGCCGGGCTTCGCGGTCATGCCCGCGGTGCGCTCGGCGATGGAGGGGAGCGCGCGTGCCTGGGCGGAGAGCGCGGCGGGCGCGAACGCGAGGGTCGCGGCGCTGATGGCGACGAGCAGCGCCGCGGCAAGCGGCGCGATGCGGCGGGAGGCGAACGACATCAGTTCCTCTCGTGGTGAAGTGGACACAGCAACGTTACCGCGAGTGCACGGATCCCACCACGGCCGCCGCGCGGGGCTCCACTCCTGGCGCTTCAGCGTCCCCGCGTCCGGCGGCAGAGCACGCGATACGTCACCTGGTGCCGCTCCTCGGTGAGGCCGGTGGGATCGGCCGTCCTGAAGATGACGCGTCCCGGGCCCGGCACCGCGTAGCGCGCCGAGCCCAGTGCGACGACACCCAGCCAGAGGGGACCCGCGGCGCCGCCCTCGGCGGCGAGTCGCCCGAGCGGGATCCAGCCCACCTGCACGGCCCTGGCGAGGTGGTTGGTGAAGTCGAGGATGAGCTAGCCGCTGCACGCCTGGTCGCGCGGGGCCTCCGTCTCGATCGGCACTGCGTGGTGGCAGCCGAGGAGGAGGAGCGGGACCAGGACGCAGAGTCCTGCGCGCCCGATCATCCGCCGTGCCGACGGATCATGCACCTCGGAGCGCATGCACCGGATCCGTCGCCGCCGCGCGCCGCGCCGGCAGGTAGCCCGCGACGAACGCCACCGTGCCGAGCAACACCGCCGCGCCCGCGAGCACGCGTACGTCGGAAGGGCTCGTGTCGAACAGGATGGCCCGCATCCCCTGGCCGATCGCGAGGGCGCCAAGCACCCCGATCGCGATGCCGACGGCCGCGAGGCGCAGCGCGCCGCCGACGACGAGGCGGATCACGGCGCCCCGGTCGGCGCCGAGCGCCATGCGCAGGCCCATCTCGTGCGTACGGCGCGCCACCGTGTACGACATCACGCCGTACGTCCCGACGGCGGCGAGGAAGAGCGCGATGACGGCCGAGGCCAGCAGCATCTGCGCGGTCGCGGACTGCGGCGACGTGACCGCCGCCACCACGCGCTCCATCGTGGAGACGTTGCCCGCGGCCAGGCGCGCATCCACGCGGCCCACCGCCCCCTGCAGCGGCGCGACGAAGGCCGCGGGATCCTGCGACGTGCTGAGCACCACGTACGCCGAGCGGGAGATCCACTGCGCGAGCGGCACGTACACCACGTCGAGCGGCTCGGACGACGTGAGCGGGTTGGCGCGCACGTCGCGCACGATGCCCACCACCTCCATCGTGCGGACGCCCGTCGTGAGCCGCCCGCCCACCGCGTCGCCGGCGGGGAAGAACCGCAGCGCCGCGCTCTCGCTCAGGATCGCGACCGCCGGCCGGTCCTGTGCATCCGTGCTCGCGAACGCGCGGCCGCTCACCGCGCCCACCTCGAGCGCGTCGAGGTATCCGGGCGAGACCCGTCGCAGGCCGGCCGTCGGGATGTCCTCGGGCCGCTCCGGCTTCTCGGCCTCCGGCCAGAACCGGGTGCGCTGCTCCTCCCACGTCATCGGCAGCACGGTCGTCAGCTCCGATGCGGTGACGCCCGGCACGGTCGCGAGCTCCACGCGGAGTCGCTCCCAGAACCGCACCACGGCGGTGTCGGTCGCGTAGTCGGTCTCGGGGATCGTCACCGCGCCCGTGAGCACGTTCGCCGTGCGGAAGCCAGGATCCGAGACGGAGAGGCGACGGAAGGTCGTCACCATGAGCACCGCCCCGTACACGAGCATGAGCGCCATCGCGATCTCCCCCGCCACCAGCGCCGCGCGGAAGCGGCGCGACGCCGAGCGTGGCGACTCGGTGTTGCCCGAATCCTTGAGTGCGGTGACGACGTCCACGTTCGAGCCCGCGAGCGCGGGCCCGATCCCGAAGATGAGTGCGGAGAGCACCGAGACGACGCCCGCCACCACGAAGGCGCGCGTGTCGAGGTGGATCGCACCGAACCCCGGGATGTACTGCTGGACCTCCACCGGCACCGTGGCCGCGCTTGCGCCGGTGCCCCACCACGCGAAGAGCACGCCGAGCGCACCGCCGGCGAGCGAGATCAGCAGGCTCTCGATCAGGAACTGCGCCGCGAGACGACCTCGGGTGGCGCCGAGCGCCACGCGCACGCCGGTCTCCTTGCGGCGCCCCGTGGCTTGGGCGAGCAGGAGATTCGCGACATTCGCGCAGGCGATGAGCAGGAGGAACGCCACCGAGAAGAGCATCACGAGCATGAAGGGCCGCGGCCCCTGCCCGAAGAACGCCTCGGCCGGCTGTGCGTGGAGCACGCGCCCCTCGTACGCGGCGGGCCAGTCCATCGCGAGCCGCGACGAGAGCGCCGCGACGGAGGCGGCGGCGCGTTCGGGCGCCACGCCAGGCGCGAGTCGCGCGAGCATGAAGAGGTCGCGCCGGCTGCGGTCCACGGCGTCCGCGGGTGTCGGCGCGAGGGGCGCCCAGAGTTGTGCCCCGGCGGGGAAGACGAAGTCCTGCGGCATCACGCCGACGATCGTCCACGGCTCGCCATTGAGGCGCACCGTGCGGCCCACCACCGACCGGTCGCCGCCGAACCGGCGCTGCCAGAGGCCGTGCGAGAGGATCACCACGCGGTCGCCGCCCGGCAGCATCTCCTCCGGGAGGAAGGTGCGGCCGAGGATCGGCGTGCGGCCCGCGAGCCGGAAGAAGCCCTCGCTCACCCGTCCGCCGTTCGCGCGTTCCGGGAGGTCGTAGCCCTCGATGTTGGCCGTGAAGTCGCCGAGCGCCGCCGCGACGGAGAACTCCGGGAGCGCCGCGATGTCGGTGAACGTGGCTTGCGCCACGTTCGCGCCGCGCAGCGGCGCGTTGGCCGGCGCGTCGGCCACGAGCAGGAGCCGCTCGGGGTGCGCGAGCTGCGGGAGCGGGTGGAGCGTGAAGGCCGAGGCGGTGCTGTACACCGTGGTCACCGCGCCGATGCCGAGTCCCATGCAGAGGATGGCGAGGAGCGTGACGGCCGGCGCGGCGCGCAGCGTGCGCAGGGCCATGCGGATGTGGAAGCGCGGGTCGAGCATCGCCACCCCACTACGGGGGAGCCCCCCCTTCTGTTTCCGGCCTCTAGCTCCCCGAGGAGATCGTGAGCTTGAACCCGTCCGGGTCCACCACACGGAACACGCGCGCGCCCCACGGCATGTCCGCCGGTTCCGATTGCAGCACGCCACCGCTCGCCCTGATGCGGTCCGCGACGCTGTCCACGCTCTGCAGCGTGGCGAACTGCAGGGACATCCCCTCTCCCTTCTGCCGGTCCCACCCCTTGGCGCCGTCGTCCTGGTTCAGGAGCAGCTGCACGCGCCCCGCCTTCAGCGAGACGGCGACGACCTTGCCCTTGTGCTCGTGGCGTCGCTCCACCTGGAAGCCGAGCACGTCACGGTACCACGCCGCGCTCTTCTCCAGGTCGCGTACGGTCAGGGACGCCATCAGGTCGTGAGCGCGGAAGGACTGCGGCTCGGCGCGGATCGTGTGGCCGGCCTTGTCGGTCGCTGGGACATTCATGGTTCGGCATGCCTCCGTGAGTGGACAGTATGGGCGCCAGCCCACGCATTCAACGTCCGACACGCACGGCCGGACCGCAACCGTGTTCGTGGCGCGACCCAGG
>JAOUHR010000180.1 GCA_029884515.1 Gemmatimonadota bacterium | reverse complement strand
CGCCGAGGGCCCGTACCACGTGCAGCACGACCTGCAGACGATGATGCAGGACCTGGTGGGCATCGTGCGGCGCGAGGAGGAGATGCAGGAGGCGCTCACCAAGCTCATCGTGCTCCGGAAGCGCGCCGAGAAGGTCGGTGCGGTCGGGAACCGGGAGTACAACCCGGCTTGGCACACGGCGATGGACCTCGGGAACCTCATCACCATCAGCGAGGCGATCGCCCGCAGCGCGCTCGACCGGAAGGAGAGCCGCGGCGGCCACTTCCGCGACGACCATCCGGAGAAGGACCCGGTGGCCGCCAAGTACAACGTCGTCGTGCGCCGCGGCGCCGACGGCTCGATGCGGCTCTCGCGCGAACCGATCCCGCCGCTCCGGCCCGAGCTCGCCCGGATCATCGAAGAGGAGAAGTGATGGCCACCACCACGCTCCCCGCGAAGGCCACCTTCCGCGTCTGGCGCGGCACGGGCACCGACGCCGGCTTCCAGGACTATACCACCCCCGTCTCCGAGGGGATGGTGGTGCTCGACGCCGTGCACGGCATCCAGGCCGACCAGGCGAACGACCTCGCCTGCCGCTGGAACTGCAAGGCGGGCAAGTGCGGCTCGTGCTCGGCCGAGATCGACGGCAGGCCACGGCTCATGTGCATGACCCGCCTCAACGAGCTCGACCTCACGAAGCCCGTGACCGTGGAGCCGCTGCGGAGCTTCCCCCACGTGCGCGACCTCGTGACCGACGTGAGCTGGAACTTCCGCGTCAAGAAGCAGATCCAGAAGTTCAAGCCGCGCCCTCCCGATGCGCCCGACGGCACCTGGCGCATGCAACAGGCGGACATCGACCGGGTGCAGGAGTTCCGGAAGTGCATCGAGTGCTTCCTCTGCCAGGACGTGTGCCACGTGCTGCGCGACCACGCCAAGCAGGAGGAGTTCATCGGTCCGCGCTACCTTACCTACGTGGCGGCGCTCGAGATGCATCCGCTGGACACGGCGGACCGCACGGCCGAACTGCGCCAGGCCCACGGCATCGGCTATTGCAACATCACCAAGTGCTGCACGACGGTGTGCCCGGAGAGCATCCACATCACGGACAACGCCATCATCCCGCTCAAGGAGCGCGTGGCCGACCGCTACTACGATCCGCTGAAGGCACTCGTGCGGCTCGTGCGCGGCAAGCCCGCGGAATGACCATGCCCGAGCTCAAGCGGATCAGCCCCGCGGCGATCCCCCGGTCGATCGAGAAGGCCGAACGGTACCGGCTGATCAACCAGCCCTGGGCCGCCGAGAGCATCTGCCACGACATCCTCGCGGTCGATCCGGCGAACCAGCGCGCGCTGCACGACCTCGTGCTCGCGCTCACCGACCAGTTCTCCGGCGAGTCGGCCGAGCTGGTGAAGCGCGCCCTCGAGGCGCTGGGCAAGATCACCAACGCCTACGAGCGCGCGTACTACGCGGGGATGATCGCCGAGCGGCGGGCGACGGCCAAGCTCGCCTCGGGTGTGCCGGGCGCGGGGTTCATCGCCTACGAGTGGCTGCAGGAGGCGATGGTGCACTTCACGGAGGCGGAGAAGCTCCGCCCGGCGGGGAACGACGATGCGCTCCTCCGCTGGAACAGCTGCGTGCGGCTCATCGCCGCGCGCACCGACCTGCGGCCGGGCCCGGTGCACCACGCGGAGCACGTGACCGGGGAGTGATCCGGAGCGCCGCGGGACGCCGCCATGACACCGGCGGCGCGCTCCCTAGGCGTAGATCGCGGTGACGGCCTCTTCGAACGACTCGCGGAACCCGCGCTCCTTCACGCGCCGTGCCGCCGAGAACCCCGCGGCGTCGAGCTTCCGCGCCGCAATGAGCAGCGTGTGGATGTCGAACGGCACGCCCTCGACCTTCGCGAGATACTCCTCCACCGCCGTGAGGTATCCCATCATCCCGCCCAACGCGGTGGGTGCGTAGATCTTCTGCGCCGCGAGGAGGAGGGGCCCGGCGGCCGGGTCCGGCATCGCCAGGTTCTCGCTGCCGCAGATCACCTGCAGGCGCGCGTTGGCGGCGCAGGCGCGCGCCGTCGCCATGTCCATCGACCCGCCCGCGGCGTTGAGCACGAGCGCGTCCATCGGTTCGCGGAGCAGGGCCGCCTTCTCGCCCGCGCCCCAGGTGCGGACACCGAGCGCCTCGAGCTCGCGCCGGCGCTCGGCGCGCGACTCGCACACGAGGATCGCGCTGCCCCGCTCGCGCAGCGCATCCACGATGTGCATCCCGATGTGGCCGCAGCCGATGAGCGCGACCGTCGCCTGCTCGAGCGGCACGCCCACGCCGCGCAGCATGCCGTCGAGCACCCGGTAGTTGCCCTCCCCCGTCGGCACCGAGGTGTCCGCCACGACGCTGCCGTGGTAGCGGGCGTTCAGGTACTCGAGGGACGTCGTGTGCCCGTCGTGCATCGTGCCATGGCCGAGGTCCTGGCCCGTGGTGAGCAGGATGCCGGCGGTGCGCTCGATCTCCTTGAACACCGCGATCGAGAAGTCGAGCAGCGCCGCGTCGAGCGGATGCCCGATGCGCGCGTCCTCCGTGGGCGCGAGCACGCACTTGCCTCCCACCACGCGCTTGATGTCGCGCAGGGCGAGGGGGCCACCCACGCCGATCACCCGCGACCAGTGGACCTTCTCCTCCATCCCGATGGCGAGCGCGATCGCCTCGCGGTCCGTGGTGAAGCCGGGCGCGGAGGTGCGCTCCACGGGGGCGATGCGAAACCCGCCGAGCGAGAGCTTCTGGGAGCCCGGCTCGGCGTGCGTGGCCACGGAGAGCGTCCAGCCGTGGCTGGACTCCGTGAACTGGTAGACCCAGACGTTCGGGTTGAGCGAGGTCGAGAGCTCCGGCACGAGTGCGCGGCACTCGTCGGGCGAGAGGGTGGTGGATTCCACGCCAGAAAGGTAGTTGCGGGAGCCGGTGCGTGGTGGTCCACTTGACGACACCCTGCCCCTCCGGTGACCATCCTCCGATGCCCGCGTTCAAGGCCCGCCACCTGACTCCGTCGCTCCTGCGACTGCCCCTGCTCGCGCTGGCGCTCGTGGCTGGGCGGCCTGGGCTCGCGGCCGCCCAGGACCGACCGGTCGCGCCCATCGCGAGCTACGACGCGGCGTGGAGCGCGATCTCCCGCACCTATTGGGACACGCTCCTCGTCCAGGGCCGGTGGCACGCCGCCTACGACTCCATCCGCGCGTCCCTGCTGGCCGACGCGGATGCGGACCGGGTGCGCGGCGCGATCCGCGCGCTCATCGCCGTGCCGGGCCTCTCGCACTTCACGCTCATCCCGGGCGCCGCCGTGCCACTGCCACGCGCCAAGGCTGCGGCACCCAGTGGTGGTCGAGCCGCGACGGCGGGCGCGACCGCGGGCGCGACGGCGGCCGCGACGGCGGGCACGACCGCGGGCGCGACGACGGGCGCATCCGGTGACGAGGCCGCCGACGAATCCGCTCCGCGGCCCGGGACCCTGGGGGTGGTCGTGCGTTCGATCGGCGACACGCTCGTGGCCTGGCGCGTCGCACCCGACGGCCCGGCCGCGCGCGCCGGCCTCCGCGCCGGAGATGTGATCACCGCACTCGATACCCTCGCGATCGATTCCCTCCGCGCCCAGCTCCTGCGCGAGTCGGATGCGGACGCCGCCACGCGCCGGCGCCTCGTGACCACCTACGTGCTCGCCCGGCTCGCGGGCGACGTGGGGGACACGACGCGGATCGGGTACCGCGACGCGGCCGGCCACACGCGCACGGCCGCCCTCGCGCGCGAGCCGATCACGGGCAGCCTGACGCAGATGGGGAACCTGCCGCCGATGGTCGTCTCGGCGTCGCGCGACTCCGTCGGCCTCGGCAGGGGCCGGTACGCCACGGTGCTCACCTTCTCGGCGTGGCTCCCGGCCATCGCCCCCGACCTCGACGCGTACCTGTTCGGCTCGCGCCACGCCGACGGACTGATCATCGACCTCCGCGGGAATCCCGGCGGCGTCGTCGGCATGGTGTCGGGCGTCTCCGGCCACCTGCTCGATACAGCGATCTCGCTGGGCACCATGCACGGGCGCGGCGCGACCATCCGCTTCGTCGCCAATCCCCGTCGCGTGGATCGCGCGGGCACGCGCGTGGGGACCTTCACCGGCCCCGTCGCGATCCTCGTGGATGGCTTCACGGGCAGCACCTCGGAGTTCTTCGCGGCCGGCATGCAGGCCCTCGGCCGCGCGCGGGTGTTCGGCGAGACCAGCGCCGGGCAGTCGTTGCCCGCCCTCATGACCCGGCTCCCCGATGGGGACGTGCTCATGCACGCCATCGCGGACCACGAGGACGCCACCGGGCGCCGCGTGGAGGGGATCGGCGTCATCCCGGATGAACGCGTGCCGCTCAGGCGGGTAGATTTGCGGAACGGCCGCGACGCTGCACTCGAGGCCGCGCGCGCCTGGATCGCCGCGCAGCACCCCTGAGCATCCGCTTCCCCTTCGCATTCCCATCGTCCGGAGGCCGTCCCGTGTCCCGTCGCGCCCTGCAGCCCCTCACCGCCCTCCTCCTGATCGCGGCGACGGCGTTCTCGCTGCGCGCACAGACCGCGCAGGAGATCCTCGACCGCTACAGCAAGGCGATCGACCCCGAGGGCAAGCTCGCCAGCGTCACGGGCTTCAAGTCCGAGGGCACGTTCGAGATGGCCGCGGCCGGCATCAGCGCGACCTTCGTCGCGATGCAGCGCCGCCCGAACCAGATGTCGATGTCGATGGTGATCGGCGGGATGGGCGAGATGAAGCAGGGCTCGGACGGCTCCACCGTCTGGTCGAACGACCCGATGCAGGGGCCGCGCATCCTGACGGGCAAGGAGGCTGCCGCCTTCCTCGATGGCGCCGACTTCCGCGCCTTGACGCGCCCCGCCGATCTCTTCGCCGCGGTGGAGCGCGACGGCGAAGGCGAGGTCGCGGGGGAGCAGTGCCTCAAGGTGAAGCTCACCTGGAAGTCGGGGCGCGTCTCCACCGAGTGCTATTCCGTGGCGAGCGGGCTCATCCTCGAGACCAGCGGCACCCAGGAGACGCCGCAGGGCGAGGTCGCGACGACCGGCCGCATCTCCGACTACAAGATGGTCGGCGGCTTCCTGATGCCGCACAAGGTCGTCAACGCGATGATGGGGTTCGAGCAGGTGCTCACCATCACCAAGGTCGAGATCGGCGAGCAGGACCC
>JAOUHR010000179.1 GCA_029884515.1 Gemmatimonadota bacterium | reverse complement strand
TCGACGGGGCGAGGACGAGGTCGTACTTCCCGACGTCCACCGGCTTCGCCGAGAGCTTCTCCGCGGCCTGCTCCGCCCACTTGCGCGCATTCCCGATGAGATCCGTGGAGAGCACGTACTCGAACCCGCGCCCCATCGGCGCGGCCTCTACGCCCTGCCGGTTCTGGAAGTCCGAGAAGTCGTCCGCGACCGCCGTGGCCGTGAAGAGGGGCCACGACCGGATGAACGTCTGGTCGATCACCGAACCCTCGGTGCTCGCGAACTGCCGCTCCTGCTTGACGAAGAAGAGGATGGAGTTCACGAACTTCACCTTGGGCACCTTGAGCGCCTCGGCGTTCGCCTTGAGCAGGAGGTCCACCTTCTGCTCGAGCGGCACCTCGAAGGGGTCGCTCGTGTAGGCCGACCGCCAGGTGGCGTTGGGGTACGCCTGCGTCGGCGCGAGGGTGACGGCGCGGTCACGGGCGATGCGGTTGGCCTTGGCGATGGCGACGGCCTCGCGGGCGGCCGCCGTGACCGAGTCGCGGGTCAGGTCGCGGGTGGCGGCGAAGCCCCAGCAGCCGTCCACCAGCGCGCGCACGCCGCAGCCCAGGGTGTCCGTGTCCACGACGTTGACGATCTGCTGTTCGCGCGTGATCACGAAGTTCTGGCGGAACCGTGCGATGCGGCAGTCGGCGTATGAGGCGCCGGCCATCTTCGCCGCGTTGATCGCGTCGAGGAGGAGCTCCTTCGAGGCGCCGCTCTGGAAGCGGTCGAGGTCGTCGTACGTGGGGGCGGACGCCGTCGCGCGCCGGGGGACCGACGCGATGGCGAGGGCGGCTGCCGCGGCTCCGGTGGTCCGGAGGAACGCCCGGCGGTCAGTCATCAGATCGCATCGCTCGTGCTGGTGAAGTTGAAGTCCCGCACCTTGATGGCCGGGCACATGATGGCCTGTCCCGGGCCGCCCGACTCGCTCGCGCTCGCGCGCTCGGGGCGGCCCATCATCTCCAGGTTGTTGAGCATGAAGATGGGCGACTCGTTGTACCGGAGGTTCTTCACGGGGCGCGTGACCTTCCCGTTCTCGATCAGGAAGGTGCCGTCACGGGTGAGCCCGGTATAGAGGATGGTACGCGGATCCACGCCGCGGATGTACCAGAAGCGCGTCACCAGGATGCCGCGTGCGGTGCTGGCGATCATCTCCTCGATGGTGCTCGTGCCGCCGCTCATGCGCAGCGTGTTCGCCGCCGACACGGGTTCCCTGCCGCTCTTCTGGGCCCAGAAGCGGTCGTAGGAGAGGGTGCGGACCACGCCGTTCTCGATCCAGGTCACCTTCTGGCTGGGCATCCCGTCGCCGCCGAAGGTGTCGGCGGGGACCATCGGGTCGAGCGGGTCGGAGACGAGGGTCACGCGCTCATCCACGACCTTCTCGCCCAGCTTGTTTCCGCCGCCGGCCTTGGAGAAGAAGGAGCGGCCCTCGTCGGCGCTGCGGGCGTTCATGGAGCGGGCGATGAACTGCACCAGGTTCGCCACCGCCGTGGGCTCGAGGATCACCGTGTAGCGCCCGGGCTCGATGGCCACGGGGTTGACCGACCGCTGGGCCTTCTCGATCGCGCGCTCGGCGAGCGTCGCGGGCGAGACGCGGCGGAAGTCGTTGTCGCTGGCGCCCGCCCAGCCGGAGCCGGTACCGTCCGTGGTGCGGACGGTGGTGGTGTAGGCGGTGGATGTCGAGCGTCCGTAGGCGAAGAGGCCCTTGCTGTTCGCCACCGCACTCGAGCCGGCGTTCGCCTCGAGGTACCCCGTGGAGATGAGCCCCGCGCGGCGCGAGGGCTCGGTGATGGCACGCACCGCTGCCGCACGAGCCTCGGGCTCGAGCGAGGCCGTCGCGTCGCTCCAGACGATGGCGTCGGCGTACTTCTGCGGCCCCAGCTCCGGCATCAACTCGGGGTCGTCGGGCGCGAGCCGGGCGATCCGCTCGGAGTTCTCGACCGCCGCGCGCAGCGATGCGTCGTCGAGCCGGTTGGTGCGGATGGACGCGACCTTCTTCCCGAACACCGAGCGTATGGTCACGGTGGCGTCGTAGTCGTCGCCGGCGGTGGAGATCTGGTTCACGGCGAAGCGGGTGTTCTGGCGCATCCCGCTGTCGATGCTCACGCGGCACTCGTCGGCCTTGGAGAAGCCGAGCGCGCGCTTGGCGATGGCCTCGCAGTCGGCGCGGGAGAGGTGCGGCGCGATGGCGTAGAGCGACCGGAGGGCCATCAGGCGGTCCTCCCGGTGTTGATCACGTTGACCTGCTTGTGGCGCGTGGGCGGGCAGCCGTGGGTGACGGCGTTGGACTGCGCGGGCTGGCCCTTGGCGTCCCCGAAGGCGCCGCCCATCTCATAGCTCCGCTGCCCGCCGATCATGTCCATCGCGTTCCAGAACTCGGGGGTGCGCATCTGGTAGGCGACGTCCTTCAGCATCCCCGTGATCTTCCCCTTCTTCACCTCATAGAAGAGCTGCCCGCCGAACTGGGCGTTGTAGCGCTGCTGGTCGATCGAGAAGGAGCCGTCGCCGACGATGGCGATGCCGTCCTCGGTCGCCGCGATGAGGTCGTCCCAGACGAGGTCCTGCTCGCCGGCGACGAGGTTCACGTTCGGCATGCGCTGGAACTGGACGTCGGCCCAGGTCTGCGCGTACGAGCACCCGTGCGAGCGCGTGGGCATCTTGCGCTGCCGGTACCACCACTCGAGCCACATCGCCTGCTCGCGGGTGGTCTGGTAGTCCACGAAGATGCCGTCCTTCACGATGTGGAAGTCCTCGGGGGCGACGCCCTCGTCGTCCCAGCCGCACGCGGAGAGCGAGCCCGGTGCGCGGCGGTCGGCGAGGATGTTCATGAAGTCAGGGCCGTAGCGGAACTTGCCCAGCCGCTCCTCCGGCGGCGCGAGGAAGCTCGTGCCGGCGTAGTTCGCCTCGAAGCCGTACGCGCGATCGAGCTCCGTGGGATGCGCGATGGACTCGTGGATGGTGAGCCAGAGGTGCGTGGGATGCAGGATCAGGTCGTAGCGGCCGACCTCGACAGGCTTCGCGGTGAGCTTCTGCCGCGCCTCCTCGGCCCAGCGCGGCGCGTGCGCCTTGAGGTCGGAGTCGAGGACGTGCTCGAAGCCGAGCCCCTTGGGCTGGATGTCGGTGGACTGCCGCGTCTGGAAGTCGCGGTTGTCGGGCGAGACCATGGTGATGGTCATCCCCGGCTGGGCGCGGAAGATCGTCTGCTGCGTGACCGTCCCGACCGTGGAGGCGAAGGTCTTCTCGTCCTTGAGGAAGAACATGTTCGAGTTCACGAAGCGCGCGCCGGCGCCCATCGCGGCGGCGTTGGCCTCGAGCAGGTAGGCGACCTTGTCCTCGATGGCGACGGTGAACGGGTCGATGCGGATGGGCGAACGCCACACACCGTTCGGCACCGGCGGGCCGATCGGCGCGAGTTCCACGGGGCGCACCATGGCCGCGCGGTTGGCCTTGGCCTGCGCGACGGCCTGACGGGCGACGCGCACCACCTCGTCGGCGGTGAGGTTGCTCGAGGCCGCGAAGCCCCAAGCGCCGCCCACCAGCACGCGCACGCCGAAGCCGAAGGTCTCGGTGTCGCCGATGTTGGTGACGCGGCGCTCGCGCGTGCCGATGCTCTGCGACCGTGCGCTGGAGATGCGCGCATCGGCGTAGTCGGCGCCGGCGGACTTCGCGGCGTCGATCGCCTTGAGGGCGAGCGTCTTGTGCGAGTCATCACCCTGGAAGGGCAGTCCCGGCGGCGGCGCGGCCCCGACGCGGGTGGCGGAGGCGAGGCCGACGGCGGCGGCCGCGGCGGCGGTGCGTTGCAGGAACTCCCGGCGTGATGCGGTCACTCGTGGTCCTCTCGTCTGGGTCTCAGGCGAATATACCGGGCGCACCGCGCGCGCGGGGCGCACAAGTTGCCAACGTCGGCCGCACCGACGATTGTTGAGACACCAACTCCCTCACGAGAGTTTCACGCGATGCCGCAGCTGATCATCGACGGACGCGAGTGCACGGTGGCGGACGGCGCGACGATCCTCGACGCGGCGCGCGCCGCCGGGATCGACGTGCCCACGCTCTGCTGGTATCCGCAGCTCCCGACGGTGGGCAACTGCCGGATCTGCCTCGTCTCCGTCGACGGCACGGCCAAGCTACTCCCCTCCTGCGCCACTTCGGCCGCAGACGGGATGGTGGTGCACACCGAGTCGCCGGCGGCCGTCAAGAACCGGCACGGCGTGCTCTCGCTGCTGCTCGAGCGCTACCCGGTGGAACAGATCCCTGCGGACCACGGACGGAACGAGTTCGAGGCGATGGTGCACCGCTACCGGGTGCCGCTCACGCGCTCCGGCGCGATGTCGCTCCGCGGCGGGGACGAGCGCCCCACCGACCCGATCATCACGCATGACATGAGCACCTGCATCCTCTGCACCCGCTGCGTGCGCGCGTGCGAAGACATCCAGGTGGTGGGCGTGCTGGAGATGGCGCGGCGTGGCGAGCACGCCGAGATCGTGGTGGGCGCGGACGGCAACCCGGAGCACGCCGGATGCACCTGGTGCGGCGAGTGCGTGCGCGTCTGCCCCACGGGGGCGATCCACGACATCCTGCCGCTCGCCAAGATGCGCGCGGGGACGATGGACGAGCCGGCGACGCTCGTGCGCTCGGTCTGCCCCTACTGCGCGGTGGGCTGCCAGCTCGACCTCGAGGTGCGCGACGGCCAGGTGGCCCGCGTGCTCTCGCCCTGGATCGAGGAGCCGACGCCGAACACGGGCTCCACCTGCGTGAAGGGGCGCTTCGGCACCGACTTCATCCTGCACCGCGACCGGCTCACCACGCCCTTGATCCGCCGCGGCTGGGTGCGTGATGCCAAGGGCACGTGGCGCTTCGATGCGAAGGACCCGGCCGCCGCCAGGTGGCCCCGCCGTAGCGGACCGTGGGAGAGCGTGGAGGAGGAAGGGCGCGCCGCGAAGGACCGGCGGCCCCGCACGAATCCCTTCCGCCGCCGCGCCGACGCCGGCGCCGACGCCGCGCTCGGCGACCCGCGCGACCGGCTCGCCACTCCCGCCGACTGGTTCGAGCCCTTTCGCGAGGCGACCTGGGACGAGGCGCTCGAACTCACCGCGCAGGAACTCGCGCGACTCCGCGACACCCACGGCGGCGACAGCCTCGCCACCTTCGCCTCAGCCAAGTGCGCGAACGAGGA
>JAOUHR010000003.1 GCA_029884515.1 Gemmatimonadota bacterium | reverse complement strand
CGGCGGTGCTCTTCGACGAGTTCCACGAGCGGCACCTCACCGCCGACCTCGGCCTCGCGCTCACGCTCGAGTCCCGGGCGGTGCTGCGGCCCGAGCTCCGCATCCTCGTGATGTCAGCGACGCTCGACGCGGCGCCGGTGCGCGCGCTCCTCGGCGACGCGCCCCTCGTGGAGAGCGTGGGTCGCGAGTACCCGGTGGAAACACGGTGGCGACCGGCGCCCGAGCGTTCACCCCTCTCCGCCGCGGTCACGCTCGCCGTCCGCGAGGCCTGGCGCGAATCCGACGGCGACGTGCTCGTCTTCCTGCCCGGCATCGCGGAGATCTCGCGCGCGGCCTCGGCGCTGGCCGCGGCCGGCGAGCTCGCTGACGCGGAGGTCCTGCCGCTGCATGGCGCGCTCTCGCTCGCCGAGCAGGACCACGTGCTCCGGCGCGCCGGCGCGCGACGGCGCGTGGTGCTGAGCACCGCCATCGCCGAATCGTCGGTGACGCTGCCCGACGTGCGCGCGGTGGTGGACTCGGGGCTCTCGCGCGTGCCGCGCTTCTCCGCCCGCAGCGGCATGACGCGCCTCGAGACCACGCGCGTCTCCCGGGCCTCGGCCGACCAGCGGCGCGGCCGCGCCGGCCGCGTGGCGCCCGGACTCTGCCTGCGACTCTGGGACGAGGGCACGCACGCGCAGCTGCTCGCCACGGCGGTGCCGGAGGTCCTCGAGGCCGACCTCACCGCGCTCGCGCTCGAGCTCGCCTGCGCCGGCATCGACGACCCGTCCGCGTTGCGCTGGCTCGATCCCCCGCCCGCGGGCGCACTGGCGGCGGGCCGCGCGCTCCTCACCGACCTCGGCGCGCGCGACACGCGCGGAGTCGTCACGCCGCACGGACGCGCGATGGCGGCGCTCGGACTCACGCCGCGGCTCGCCCACCTCGTGCTGACGGGTTCGGCACTCGGATGCGCGACGCTCGCCTGCGAGGTGGCGGCGCTCATCGCGGAGCGCGACGTGCTGCTGCGCGATGCCGCCGAGCGCGACGCGGACCTCCGCACGCGTCTGGACGCACTGCGCGCGCCGCGCGGGCGCGCGGACGTGGACCGGGGCCGGCTCGAGCGCGTGCGGCAGGAGGCAAGGGCGTTGCGCCGGTCACTGGGCCGCGGCGCGTCGGACGCCGCCGACGACCTCGCGCTCACCGGTGCGCTCGTCGCCCGGGCCTATCCGGACCGGGTGGCGATGCGGCGGGACGGTGAGGACCCGCGGTTCCTGCTGCGCAACGGACGTGGCGCGCGATTCCGCGAGGGCGATCCGCTGGGGCGGGCGGCATTCGTCGCGATCGCCGACCTCGACGGCGACCCGGCGGAGAGCCGCATCTGGCTCGCCGCTCCGCTCGACGAGCCCGACCTCCGCGCGGCGCTCGCGGGATCGATCATCGAGGAGCGCGAGGTGGCGTGGGACGCGCGCACCGGGCGGGTGCGGGGCGTGCGGCGCGAGCGGCTCGGGACCCTGGTGCTCCAGGAACGGGTGCTGCGTGACGTCGCGCCGGAGGAGATCCGGGCCGCGCTCCTCGCCGCCGTGCGCACCGCCGGCCTCGGCCTGCTGCCATGGAGCGCGGGCGCGGAAGCGCTGCGGGCGCGGCTCGCGTTCGCGCACCGCCTCGAACCCGATCGCTTCCCGGCCACCACGGACGAGGCGCTGCTGGCGTCTCTGGAGGGATGGCTGGCGCCCGCGCTCGACCAGCCGCGGCACCCGGGCGATGCCGTGCGGGCCGACCTCGCGCGCGTTGACGTCGCCGCGGCGCTGCTCACGATGCTGCCCTGGGACGCCCGCGCCCGGCTCGACCGGCTCGCGCCGACGCATCTCGAGGTGCCGAGCGGCTCGCGGATCGCGATCGACTACGCGGACGCCGGGGCGCCCACGCTCGCGGTGCGCCTGCAGGAGGTGTTCGGGCTGGTGGAGACGCCGCGGGTGGGCGACGGGCGCGTGCCGCTCACGCTGCACCTGCTCTCACCGGCGCACCGCCCCGTGCAGGTGACGCGCGACCTCGCGAGCTTCTGGCGCACCACGTACTTCGACGTGCGGCGGGACCTCAAGGGACGCTACCCGCGGCACCCCTGGCCCGACGACCCGCTCGCCGCGACGCCCACGAGGCGCGCGAAGCCCAGGCCGCGCTGAGAGGGCGCGCGCCTCGGTGCGCCGATCAACGCGCGCCGATCAACGCAACCAGGACGGCCGCGTGATCGCTGTCCACTGCCTCGTGCCGTGCGAGTAGCCGTACCAGGCCGTGTCGGCTTCGGCGCGTGGGAAGGCGCGGACGAGCTGGTCGCCACCTCCGAAGCCGAAGCGGTCGTGCCCCGCGTAGCCGGCGAGCTGCGCCGGGTCGAGCGGCGTGATGGCGAGCCGCCCGATGCCGTTCTCCGTCTCGGTGTACGCGAAGAGCGCGCCGCGGGCCTCCGCGTCGGTGGACTGCGTGGAGACGAAGAACTCACCGCGGCCGTCGCCGTCGACATCGGCGGTGCCGATGAAGCCCACGGTGCCCACGCGATTCTCGGTGAGGACCGAGAGGGTGTCGTCGCCGCGCGAGAACACCACCTGGAACGACCCGCCCTCGCAGGTCTCGCCCGTCGGGATCACGACCTCGGCAACGAGGTCCCGGAATGAGAGCACGCGGCCGCCGAAGCAGCTGGTATCAACGGCGGTCTCGGGGACGCGTTCCTCGGCGCCGCAGGCCGTGAGCGCGAGGACGACGACTGGCAGGACGTGGCGGACGCGCATGGTCGCTCCGGGAACGGAGTGGCTGGGGGGGTGTCGGACAATATAGAATTGTCCTTGGCGTCGCGCGCCAGCCGCCGGCGCCCCGATCCCCCTTCCCCGTCGAATGCCTTTCTGCAGCACCCGTGCGCCGCGACGGTCGGTCGCCCTCGCGCGGCGCGTCGCGCTGCCGCTCGTCCTGAGCCTGGTCGCCACCGGCGCGCTCGCCGCGCAGGATCCCGCGTGCACCTCGCGACGGCCGCGGGTGGAGGGACTCCGCATCGACGGGAACCGCTCGATCGAGGACGTCGAGCTGACGGCGATCCTGTTCACCGAGCGCGCGGGGCGCCTGCGGCGATGGTTCGGGTGGAACGTGGGGCCGGCCGCCTGCCTCGACTCCGTCGAGGTGCGTCGCGACACGCTGCGCATCGCGCGCTGGTACGCCATGCGCGGCTACCCCGGGACCACCGCGTCGGTGGAGCTCGAGGCGAAGGGGGCCCGCACCACGAACGTGCGCTTCCGCGTGCGCGAGGCGCCGCCCATCGTGATCGACTCGGTGGTGGTGGACTCGATGCCCCCCGGCGTGGCCGCGCTGCGGGCGTTCGAGCGCGCCGTGCGCGGCGCGCCGCTCGACGACTCGCTCCTGCAGCGCCAGACGGACTCGCTGCAGCTCCTGATGCGACAGTCGGGCTACGCGCGCGCGGCGCCCGCGCGCGTGCAGCACCTGTACGTCGACAGCACCGCGCGCCGTGCCGGGGTGCGGCTCCTCTTCCGGCCCGGCCCGCTCGTCCACGTCGGCCGCATCGACGTCACGATCGTCGCCCGCGACTCGACGGCGGCGGCACTCGAGGAACCGGAGGTGCGCGACCTCCTCAAGCTCAAGCCGGGCGACCCCTATCTCGCGCGCTCGGTGGGCCAGAGCCAGCAGCTCCTCTACTCGTACAACCTCTACCGCACCGTCGCGATCGACACGCTGCCCCTGGGCCGCGCACCGGACTCCCTGCTGATGCGCGTGCGGCTGGTGGAAGGCCCGACGCGCAGCCTGCGCGGGGGCGGCGGCTGGGGCACGCTCGACTGCTTCCGCACCCAGACGCGGTTCGTGGAGCAGAACTTCCTTGGGCACGCGCACCGGCTGCAGCTCGACGCACGCCTCTCGAAGATCGGCGTCGGCGTGCCGCTCGACGCCTTCCCGGGTCTCTGCGCGCCCGGCGTGCGGGCCGACGAGTTCAGCCAGAAGCTCAACTACTACCTCGGCGCCTCCGCGCAGTGGCGCGGCGTGCTCGGCGAGGCGTGGCACCCGCAGCTCACCCTGTTCAGCGAGCGGCGCACCGAGTTCCAGAGCTATGTGCGCGAGACCTCCCTCGGCGTGCTGGCCTCGCTGGAACGCCCGATCATCCCCCGCGTGAACAACACCTTCACGTACCGCTTCGACGGCGGGCGCACCACGTCCGACGCGGCGGTCGCCTGCGCGACCTTCGGTCTCTGCCGCTTCAGCGACCGCGCCTTCCTCCTCTCGCCCAGCCAGATGCACGCGGCGGGCGTGACGCTCTCACGGTCGGCGCCCGCGCTCGGCACACCGGCGGTGAACGACGAGCGCTGGGCGGTCGAGACGCGTCTCGGGACCCTCGCGGTGGGCGAGCCCTCCAGCCGCGTGAACTTCAACCGCACGCAGGTGGAGTACGCGCTCTATCGCCCGCTCAACCGGCACGTCATCGGCGCCGCGCGCCTCTCCGCCGGGGCCGTCTTCACCAAGCGCGCGCTCGAACCGCTCGTGCCGCCGCAGGAGCGCTTCTACGCGGGCGGCCAGAACACCGTGCGCGGGTACGGCCAGAACCAGCTCGGCCCCGCCGTCTACATCGTGAACCGGATCACGAGCACCGCCACGGTCGACACCTTCACGGTGGGCATCGCGGATCCCGACTCGGGCTACCAGCGCCTCGCGCCGGCCGGCGGCACGGCGATGGCGCTGGCCAACCTCGAGCTGCGCACGCGCGTGGGGTGGCCGGCCAACGTCCTGCAGTGGGTGCTCTTCGTGGACGCCGGCCGCGTCTGGAACAACACCGGCAGCTACTCCGTGAGCGGCCTCCGCGTGACGCCGGGATTCGGCGTGCGCCTCGTGACCGCGCTCGGCCCCTTCCGCGTGGACGTCGGCTACAACCCGTATGCGCGCGAGTCCGGCCCGGCCTATCTCGTGCGGCAGGCGGACCGGACCCTCGGCATTCCGGGCCGGGCGATCTGCGTCTCGCCGGGCACGGTGGAGCCGTACAACGACGCCGACATCGGCCCGACCGCCGGGGCGTACGCCTGTCCCACGACGTTCCGCCCGCCCCTGCGGCGCGGGATCTTCCCCCGGCTCGCCTTCCACTTCAGCATCGGCGAGGCGTTCTAGCGTGCGGCGCCTGCGCGTGGCGCTCGTCGTGGCGCTCGGCCTCACCCTCGGGCTCGCGGTGTTGATCATCGGCGGTGGCACGCTGTTCCTCCGCTCGGCGCGCGGCGGTGAGTGGGTGCGCGCGGAGATCGAGGCGTCGCTGCAGGGCGCGTTGGGCGCCCGCGGCTCCGCGCACGTGGGCGCGATCCGGTTGGCGCCGATCGGCACGGTCGCGGTGGACTCCGTCGTGGTTCGCGACGCCGACGGGGCACTGGTCCTCGGCACCGGCCGCGTGTCGGGGGAGGTCGACCTCTGGCCGCTCACCAGCCGCGTGGCGCAGCTGAGGAACGTCGAGGTCGACCGCCCCGAGGCGCACCTGGTGCAGGATCGCGCGGGCCACTGGAACATCTCGCAGCTCTTCGTCGACTCCCTCGCCATCGGGTCGCGCAAGGGCGGTCCGGCCGCCTGGCGCGTGGTGCTCGATTCGCTCACGGTGCGCAACGGCACCCTCACCACCGTGCGCCCGGCGCGCGACACGGGCGTCGTGCGTGCGCGCTACCGTTCACTGTCGCTCGCGCTCGGCCGCTCGCAGTTCGACAACGGCACCGGCGCCGGGCACTTCGTGGTGCAGCACCTCGCCGTGACGAGCGACGCGCCGCCGGTGGTCCTCCAGCACGCGGCGGGATCGGTCGACCTCTGGCAGGATTCGCTCCGCTTCGACTTCCCGCTGGTGCGGCTGCCCGCGACGGTCGCGCGGCTCGACGGCGGCCTCCGGTGGGACGCGCGCGCGCCGGCGCAACGGCTCGCGGTCACCATCCGCTCGGACTCCATCGGTTTCTCCGACATCGCGTGGATCACGTCGCTGGTGCCGACGGAAGGTCGAGGGCGCGCGCGGGTGCGGATCACCGACGGCCTGGCAGATGGCGCGATGCGCTACGCGATCGACTCGCTCGACGCGTCGGCCGCCGCATCGCGCCTGCGGGGCGGCTTCACGGCCGAGGTCGGCGAGACGGTGGCGATCCGCGCGCTCGACATGCGCGCCGAGCCGCTGGACTTCGCGCTCGTGCACGAGCTCTTCGGCGATTCGGTGCCGGCGCCGCCGTGGGACGGCGTGGTCCGCGGCCGGTTGCGCGCCACCGGCGGGCCGCTCGCGCGCTGGCGGATCGACCCCTCGACGCTGGAGTTCGAGGACCGGCGCGCGGGCGGCGCGCGCTCGCGCCTCACGATCTCCGGCGTGCTCGACCTCACGACGACCCCCACGCGCTTCGCGCCGCTCGACGTGGTGATCGACTCGCTCGACGTGCGCGCCGCAGGCGCCGTGGTGACGCGCGCGGACTCGCTCCACGGCTTCCTCACCGGCGCGGTGCGGCTGGTGGGGCCGCTCGACGACTACGCGTTCAGCGCGCTCGACCTCACGCACGTGGATGGCGCGAAGCCCCGCACGGTGGTGCGCGGCTCGGGCCGCATCGCCACCGACACCACCCGCACCTGGCTCGAGGGCGACCTTGCGTTCGAACGGCTCGGCCTCGCCGCACTGGGTCCCGTCCTCTCCGCCGAACCGCTGCGCGGCACCGCAGCCGGCCGGCTCACCGTGCGGGCGCGCGGCGACTCCGTCGCCCTGGAGGCGGCGTTCACCGACGGCGATGCGCACCTCACGTTCCGCGGCGCGACCACGCTCGACACCGCGCGCCTCGTCGTGCTCGGGGAGGCCGCGGTCGAGCGCTTCGACGCGAATCGGTACCTCGCCCAGCGGAAGTTGCCGGCGCACCGCCTCACCGGCGGCGCGTCGCTCGGCGTCGACGGGACGTGGACCGAGCCGGCGGGCCCGCTGGATATCACGCTCGACTCCACGAGCCAGGTGGGGGGACTCGCGATCTCGGACGCACGCGCCGTCCTCACACTCGAGCCCGGCGGCCTGACGGCGGACACGCTCATCGTGGCGGCACCGCTCGGCCACCTGAGCGCGCGCGGCCGCCTGAGCCGCGAGCGCGCCCCGCGCGACACGCTGCGCTTCGAGGCGACGATCGACTCGATGGCGCTCGTGCGCGGCTTCCTGCCCGACAGCCTCGCCGCGGCGTGGGCCGACTCGCTGGGTGGACGAGCCCGCCTCTCCGGACTCGCCTTCGGCTCGCTCGACACGCTCGACCTGCGCGTGGAGTGGCAGGGCACCGGATTGCAGGCGGGGGGCACGCGCGTGGACAGTGCCAGCGGCGAGGCGCTGCTCCTCGGACTCCCCGCGGCGACGCGCGGCCTGGCCTCGTTCGACGCGACGCGCCTCGTGCTCGGCGGCGTGCCGATCGCATGGCTGGCCTCGGAGATGACGGTGCGCGACCCGACGTGGGCCGACGCCTCGATCCGCCTGGTGGCGGGCGACACCCTCGTCGCGACGGCGCGCGCGGACGTCCGCTGGACCGCTGACAGCATGCACGTGCGCCTCGACTCGCTCGACGCGACCTCCCGCGGGATGGCCTGGCACCTCGAGCAGCCGGCGCTCCTCGAGTACAGCCCGGCCGGGCTCGCGCTCGATTCCCTGCGGCTCCGCAGCACGGATGGCGCGCGACTCGACGTCGTGGCCGCGCTCGACTCCGCCGGCCCGGTGCGCGGCTCCCTCCATGCGCGTCGCGTGCCGCTCGCGCACTTCGCCTTCACCGGCCTCATGCCGCCCGACGTGGCGGGGCGCGTGACCTTCGACGCGGAACTCGCCGGCACGCGGCGGGCCCCGACGCTCCAGAGCACCGGCTCGCTCGACTCGGTGCGTGTGGAGAACGTGCCCGCGCCGAACCTCGGCCTGCGCGCGAACTACGACCGCCGCATGCTGGACATCGAGCTGCGAGGCAGGAGTGCCGACACGGCCTCCCTACGCGACGCCTTCCTCCTCACGGCCGCGCTGCCGCTCGACCTGACGCTCGAGTCGCGCACGCTCGCCCAGCGGAAGCTTCCCGAGGACGTCTTCATCCGGTTCGTGGCCGACGGTTCCCCGCTCGCCGGCCTCGAGGCGGTGCTCCCTGGGGTGCACGAGATCCGCGGCGGCTTCGACGCCGACCTCCTCGTCTCCGGGCGCTGGGGCGCGCTCGAGCCCCGCGGTGTCTTCCTCCTGCGCGACGGCGCCTTCGCGGTGCCCTCCCTCCGCACCGGCTTCCGTGACGTCCTGATGGACGTCGCGCTCACCCCCGACTCCGTCATCTTCCATCGCGTGCGCCTGGAGGACGAGCACGCGACGGGCGACACCGCGTCGCTCGAGGGCGCCTTCTATCGCACCGGCACCAAGTGGCACGCCGACATCCGCACGTACGCGCGCAACCTCCGCGTGATCGACGACCCGAACCTGGCGGAGGCGGACGCCTCGTGGCAGCTCCGGCTCCGCGGCGTGGTCGACTCCCTCGTGCTCGGCGGCGAGATCACCGTGCCGACGGCGAACGCCTTCATCGGCCGCCAGCGCGCCGTGCTGGACGTCAGCACCGAGGCGCCAGCGCCCAGCGTGGTGAGCAGGTACGTCCCCCGCATCGACGACCTCACCATCCGCCTGGGCAACGAGGTGCGGCTCCGCTCGGCCGAGGCGAACGTCCAGCTCACCGGCGACGTGGCCGTCACCGGCACGCTCAGCGACCCGAGCGCGCGAGGGGAGATCCAAGCCACGCGCGGCACCTATCGCCTCGACCTCGGACCGCTGCAGCGCACCTTCCACGTGGACAGCGGCGTGGTGCGGCTCAACGGGCCGCTCGACATCCCGCCGGCACTCGACATCCACACCTCCTACCTCGTGCGCCAGGCCGACCGCGAGGACGTGACGATCGGGGCGCGCCTGACCGGGACCGTGCGCGAACCGCGCCTGGTGCTCTCGAGCGCCGACCTCGGCAGCACGGCGAGCGAGACGGAGATCATCTCCTACCTGCTCTTCGGCTCCCCGTCGTTCGCGCTGGACAACAACGGCACATGGGCCGTGCGCACCGCGACCGCGGCCCTGGTCCCCTCACTGGGCGGCGCCGTGGAGCGCGCGCTCGGCGGGCGGATCCCCTTCATCAGCGAGCTGCAGGTGACCACCGTCGCGGGCAACTCCCCCACCGATTTCACGCTCAACTCGTTCGAGGGCCTGCTCAACAGCCTCGCACTCACGGCGGGTTCGCAAGTGGGCACCGATTCGTACCTCAACGTCTCGGCGGGAGTCTGCCGTGGGGAGAATCGTGCCGCGAGCTCGCTCGCGCGCTGGTTCGGCGTCGCGGTGGAGTACCGCCCGCGCGAGAAGCTCTCGGCGGTGCTCTCGCTGAACCCCGGCTCCGCGCCGTGCAACCGCGTGGGCACGTTCAGCCAGATCTACCAGTTCGGCCTCGACCTGTATCGCGACTGGCGCTGGTAGGTGGTGTCCGCAGGGGGTAGAGCCTTGGGACGGACCTCGATAACTTCCCGCACGTCCCGCCTCACCTCCTACCGGACCACCATGACCTCTCGCATCCGCTTTGCCGCAGCGGCACCGCTCGCGGCTCTCCTCGCGCTCGCTCCCACGCTCTCCGCACAGGCGCCGGCCGAGCCGCCCGCCGTCGTCACGAAGGTGACCGCCGACCTCGGCTACGTGCAGACCAGCGGCAACACCCAGCTCACCACGCTGAGCCTCGGCGAGAAGGCGACCCAGCAGCGCGGGCGGCTCACGCTGGCCCAGGGATTCGCGATGGTCTACGGCAAGCAGCGCGACAGCGTGATCACCAACGCGCTCCGCACGGGCCTGCGCGGGGACTACAAGATCGACAAGCTCTTCGCCCTCTTCGTGGGCGCTGCGTTCGACCGCGACCGGTTCTCCGGCATCGAGCGGCGCTTCGAGGAGCTGGTGGGCCTCCAGGCGCGGGTGCTCGGCTCGGCCACCGACACGGTGCTCGTCGAAGGCGGCGGCAGCTTCACGCAGAAGACGGGCATCGACGGCATCCAGCAGAACTTCCCGTCCGCGCGCGGGGCGGCCGTCTGGCGCCACGTCTTCAGCAAGGCCGCCTACTTCCAGCAGAACGTCGAGTACTTGCCGAACCTCAAGCAGACGATCGACTGGCGCGTGAACAGCGAGTCGGCGGTCGTCGCGCCGATCTCGGCGATGATCGGCGTGAAGCTCTCGTACGTGGTGCGCTACGACCACCTGCCGGAACCCGGCTTCACCGACACCGACAAGCTCTTCACCACCGGGATCCAGATCACCTTCTGATCCCGTCCGACGGAGTGGCAGGGGGCAGCCGGCCCAGGCCGGCTGCCCCCTGCCGCGTGTGACCAGGCCGCTCGCCCCTTCCCGCTCGAGCGCCGTCCACGCGGGGATCCGGAATGGCCGCGCGGGTCGCTAGGCGGGCGTGATCCCGGGTGTGCCGTGCTGCAGGCGCCACCGCGTGCGCGTGCGCACCGGCGCGCCGGGACGCGTCACGTACGGCACCTCGCGATAGTCGGCGAGCCATTCCCGTTCCGTCACGTCGCACACCACGTACCCGCGCCTCGCCGAGTGCCACTTGATGTGCGGGTTGTCCGCCATCGCCGGTGCCACCGAGCCCCACGCGTCGTCGCCATCGCCGCCGGAGGAGAGCGAGGTGCCGACGAACTCGGCCGCCACCGTCGCACGGTCCGGCCGGTCGAACCCGGCGTGCAGCTCGTTCACCCAGTTGGAGTGGATGTCGCCGCTCAGCACCACGGTGCGATTGGGTGCGTGTGACGCGATGGCACCGAGCACGCGGTCGCGGCTCGCGGGATAGCCGCCCCACGCGTCCATGTGGAGCCGCTGTGCGTGCGGCCCCACGGCGTCGTCGAAGGGCGCCATCATCACCTGCTGCGCGAGCACCTGCCAGCGCGACCGCGAGGCGGCGAGTCCGTCGCGCAACCAGCGCTCCTGCGCGAGTCCGGGGAGCGTGCGCGCCGGGTCGGCCCAGTCGCCGCACGGCACGATCTGCGCCCCGTCGCCGCACGCCTGGTCGGAGCGGTACTGGCGCGTGTCCATCACCCAGAATCGTGCGAGCGCCCCCCAGTTCGCGGTGCGGTGGATGTCGAGGTCGGCCCACGAGCGCGCCCGGGGAACGCGCACGGGCTGGTGCTCCCACCACGCCTGATACGCCGCCGCACGGCGGGCGCGCACCTGCTCGGCGGACTCCCGCCCGTTCTCGCCGACCTCGTTCGCGTAGTTGTTGTCCACCTCGTGGTCGTCCCAGGTGACGATCCAGGGGCAGGCCGCGTGGGCCGCCTGCAGCGCGGGGTCGAGCTTGTACTGGCCGTAGCGCGCGCGGTACTCGTCGAGCGTCTGCACCTCGAACCCGTGATGCGGGCGCACTGCGCCCTCGCGCACACCGTACTCGTAGATGTAATCGCCAAGGTGCGTGACGAGGTCGCAGCGCTCGCGTGACAGGTGGTCGAGCGCGGTGAAGAGGCCCTGTTCGTAGTTCTGGCAGGAGACCACGCCGAGCCGGAGCGGGGTGAGGGCGCCATCCGCGGGCGCGGTGCGCAGGCGCCCGATCACGCTCACCGCATCGCCGGAGCGGAAGCGATAGGTGTACCAGCGGTCGGGGGCAAGCCCGTCGACCTCGGCGTGCACGCTGTACGCGAGCTCGGGCGCCGCCGTCTGCCGTCCGCGCTTCACGATGCGCTGGAAGGCATCGTCCTCCGCGACCTCCCAGTCCACGGCGGCACGGTCGCCCGGCATCCCGCCGTTGGGCTCGAACGGCCTCGGCGCGAGGCGCGTCCAGAGCACCACGCCCGTGGGCGTCGGGTCGCCGCTGGCGACACCGAGCGAGAAGGGATCGTCCGCGAACCGCGGCCGGTGCACGATCCGCCATTCATTGGGCAGGCCCGCGCAGAGCACGGCGGCCCGGGTGAGGTCGGAGAGGAAGCGGCGGCGTTCCATGCGCGCGTCTCGGCGGTTCAGGAGGAAGGGAGCGATGCCGGCGACCTGCAACCGCCCGGCTGGAGCGTCGCCAGCGGCATCGGGCAGCCAGAGAGTGCCTCGGTGGTCCGGCTTTCGCAACCTGTGGCGCGCGTGGGGCGTGCGAGGCGGCGGCGGCGCCCGGTGCCCTTCGCGACGCCCGCACGGCCGGTGCGGCGCGCGCGTGGTGTCACAATGTGGTGACCTTCCCGTGACCTTCACCTGTCGCTCGTCCGTGCTACAGTTGACGGCGTGCCCCTCGGACCCCCGGCTTCGCGGGCGTCGTCGGGGTGCGTGCCGGCGCTCTGGACCCGGCGACGCGCCGCGCCCTGGTGATGGAGCCCGCTCGCCGATGTTGCGCAGGGTCACACGCGGCGTCGTGTTGGCAGGCGCGCGTCACAACGAAACACCCACGTCGCCTGTTCAGCAGCCGGCGGCATGGATCGTGAGGGGTGTCCTCAGCGGAACCCCCGGAGGCACGATGGTACACCGCAGGCCCGGCTTCAGCTTGATGGAACTCGTCTTCGTCCTGGTGATGGCGGCCATCCTCCTCGGGATCGGCGTCTCCAAGGTCGACGTGACGCGCTTCCGGGTGAACAGCGCCATCCAGGTGCTCGGGACCACCATGCTCACGGCGCAGCGACAGGCCGTGACGCAGCAGCACGACGTGATCGTGTTCTTCGACACCACCTACAAGCGGCTGCAGATCCTCGAGGATCGCAACAACAACGGTGCCGCGGACGCGACCGAACACATGCGGGCGGTGCCCCTCGGGGAACTGATCGCCTTCGGCCGCGGGGCGGCGCCCGCGATGTCGTTCGGCACCGCGCCGGTGTCCATCGTGAAGCAGATCGGCGGCCGGCCGGCGCTGGTGTTCCATCGTGACGGCAGCGCCAGCGAGGTGGGGGGGTTCTACATAACGTCCTTGCGCGCCCTGCGCGGCGGGGACCGGCCGGACGACGCACGGGCCGTCCGGATCGATCGGGCCACTGGGCGGGCCTCCTACTTCCGTTACCGCGCCGACGGCTGGCAGAAGATCTTCTGATGAAGACACGCAATGGATTCACCCTCGTCGAGGTCGTGCTCTCCCTCTCCATCCTGCTGATCGTGATGCTCGGGCTCGTCACGCTGACGGGCCGGACGATCCGCGTGAGCACCACGAGCGACCGTGACCAGGCCGCGATCCAGCTGGTCACCGACCGCACGGACCTCGTGCGCAGCGATCCCGACTACGTCGGCCTCGACACCCTGTACGCCGGGACCGAGACGAGCTTCCCGACCCTGCCAGGCTTCACGCGCGTGACGCGGATCACCCGCGTCACGGCGAGCCGGCACGACTACAAGAAGATCACGGTGACGGTGAGTGGGCCGGGGCTGAGCGCCCCGGTCGCGCGCACCGTGGTGGTGGCGGCCCCATGAGCCGCTTCCCAGGACGGGCCCGCGAGGGCATGACGCTCGTCGAGATGATCGTCGCGATGCTGATCCTCTCGTTCGCGATGAGCGGCGCGCTGATGCTCCTCAAGAGCGAGAGCAAGAACTTCGCGCTGGGCAGCGAACGCGTGGCGATGTACCAGAACGGCCGCTTCGCGCTCAACGAGATGGAGAAGGACCTGCGCGCGTCGGGGGCGGGCGCCCCGGACAAGCAGCCGCAGCTCATCTACCTCTCCGACAGCGTGGTCGCGTTCAACGCGAACTACTGGACGAACACGGCGGGCGACGTCGAGGCCGTCTATTACAACCCGGACGCGCCGGACAGCGCCGTGGTCTCGATGCGGCGTACCGCCCAGATCACGATCCCCCAGACCGCGATCGTGTATCCGGACAGCAACTACACGGTGGGAGGCGTCCCCAGCGGCGCCGAGACGATCATCTTCTACTTCCGGCGCGACAGCAGCACCGCGCGCACCGACGACTTCGTCCTCTACCGCAAGGTGAACAACCTGGCCGCGGAGGTCGTGTCGACGAACATCCTCGGGACGACCGGCACCCCGTTCTTCTCCTACTTCCGCGAGAACGCGACCGCCGGCGGCGTCAAGTCGCTGGTCGCCGTCGCGAGCGGCTGGCTGCCGCTGCGGCACACGCGGCCGATCCATCTCGCCCTGAACGACACCGGGACGCTCGCGCGGATCGACAGCGTCCGTGCCATCCGGGTGAGCTTCACGGTCAACAACGGCAAGACGGGCACCGACCAGCGCATCCGCACCCTCTCCCGCCTGATCCGGCTGCCGAACGTCGGCCTGGTGAACACCAAGAGCTGCGGTGACGCGCCGATCTTCGCGTCGGTCCCCGCCGCCACGAACACCTTCCTCGCGGACTCGGTCACGCGCGCCGTCAGGCTCTCGTTCACGCCGTCGGTGGACGAGACGAGCGGCGAGAAGGACGTGGAACGCTACGTGGTGTGGCGCAAGCTGCTCCTCGACCCCGACTGGGGCGACCCGGTCGTGGCACTCCCCGGGGGGGTCAACCCGAACATCTACACCGACGCCAACATCGTGAGCGGTGCGACATACGTCTACGCCGTGGCCGCGCAGGACTGTACCCCGACGCTGTCACCGCAGCGGTCGAGCAACGCCGTCCTGGTCCCATGACCGGAGTGTCAGGAATGCGCACGCGTCCCCAGTTGCAGCAGCGCCGGGGCATCGCCCTGGTGGTGGTCATCCTCGTCGTCGTCGCCGTGGCCGCGATCGCGGCGGGCGGCGCGTTCCTCGGGCTCAACACGACGCTCATCAGCTCGTACCATGGCCGGCTGAGCGTGCTCGAGAGCGTGGCGGACGCGGGCCTCGAGCAGGCGCGCTCGGCGCTCAATGCCGACACCACGCTCTATCCGGACAGCGGCTACACCGTGTACGAGGACGGCGTCACGGTGACGGACGCCGGCGGTGCAGCCATCCCCGGCATCCGCCGTTGGACCTACGTCGGGCCGTCCGGCATCAGCACGGGCCAGTACGGCGTGTTCGGCAGTGTCGTGACCGTCGTGACGGACCGGGCGGGGAATCGCATCGTGCGGCGCGCGGAGGTGCAGCAGGAGAGCTTCGCCAAGTACGCCTATTTCACCGACATCGAGGGCGCGATCGTCTTCGGCGCCAACGACGTGCTCTACGGTCCCGTCCATTCCAACGACATCATCCAGATCCAGAACGCGGCGCCCGGCGCCACCTTCTGGGGACGCGTGCGCACGGCGCAGACGATCACGAACCTCGCGCGAGGGAACTTCAACGCCGGGTACGACCAGAACGTGCCCCCCATCGACTTCCCGAACACCGCCGACCTCGCCAAGCTGCAGGTCCAGGCGGCCGCCGGCGGTACGGCCTTCACCAGCTCCACCGCCGGTGCCGCCGGCCAGGCCACGATGCGCCTCGAGTTCGTGCCGGTCGACCTGAACGGCGACGGCGACTCGACCGACGTGGACGAGGGCTTCATGAAGGTCTACCGCGTTGCGAACAACGCCAATGCCTGGTGGGTGGTGGCTGACACCACCGGCAACTTCGGCTCGAACGGCCTCAAGGCATCGTGGAACTGCGGGCACATCCTCACGGCCGGCACAGGTAACCACTCCTACTTCAAGATCTTCCGGCACCACACCGGCACGAGCAACGCGTCGGACCAGGCGCCCTGGGCCCCGAACAACGGCACGGCGCGAAACTGCTACCTGGGCGGTTCGGACATCCTGAACGACTGGACGACGGTGCCCGGGCGCGGTGCCTTCCTCGCAACCGATTCGCTTGGCTCCTGGCTGCCGTGGACCGGCACCGTGGACGCGCGGGTGACGGCAGCGCGGCCGCAGGATGCGGATTACCTCTGGCCGATCTCGCGCGCCCTGAACCCCAACTTCAAGGGCGTGATCCACGTGACGGGGAAGATCGCCATCAGCGGCAAGGTCCGTGGCAAGATCACGATCGCGGCGACGAACAACATCATCATCGCCGACAACCTCACCTACGTGACGAACCCCGGTGGCACCACGCCCTGCAACTCCCCGGAACGCGACATGGTGGGGCTCTTCAGCGGGAACAACATCCTCATGGCGGACAACCTGCTCAACGCGCCCTACCAGCCGTTCAGCTCGGGCAGCCACCGCACCTGGGCAAACCGATCGGGCGACGAGTACGTGCACGCGGTGGTCCTGGCGATCAGCCAGTTCACCGTGGAGAACTATTCCAGCAACCCGAACGACGTCGAGGACTGCCAGGGCGCCAACAATGCCCGCGGCTGCCTCTTCCTCACGGGCGGCATCATCCAGAACCAGCGCGGACCGGTCGGCATCACCGACGGGCGCGGCTACATCAAGCGCTACCAGTACGACGCCTGCGCGGGACAGGAGCCGCCACCCTACTTCCCGACGACGGGCCGGTTCGCACGCGGCCACTTCTACGAGGTGGAGCCCACGAACTTCGACATCGCCACCTATTGGCCGAGCCTGGTCCCGGCGCCCTGATCGCGCACGGTCACGCGATCGTGGGTGGGCGGGCCGTCCTCAGCGCAGCGAGGGCGGCCCGCCCGCCTGTGAGGGCATCTCGGCGACGGGAAGCGCGGCCCGTTCCCCGCCGCGCGTGGCCGAGAGCAGGTGCGTCACGAAGCGCTGCCCTTCGCCGATCCGCTCGACCTCGACGGCCACCGCGTCGATCGCGCGCTCCATGGCGCCCAGCCGGTCGGTGATCTCGGCGGGTACGGGCGCCGCGGGACTCCGCCGCCAGATGCGACGGGCCCAGGCGAGCATCACCGGGAACAGCAGCAGCGCAGTGAGCCCGATGGACATGGCCACGAGCTCCTCGGGCGGGCCGTACGCCCATGGATTCGTGGGTGGCTCCTGCGTGGTGCTGCCGGGCACGGCCGCCGCCTGCGCGACGAGCCGGTCCGCCTCGCCGATGTCGATGGTCGTGGCGCTGATCTGCTGGTCGACCTGGGCGAGACGCTGGTCGAGGCCGGCGCGGTCCGCCGCGCTCACCGCGCCCTCGCGCAACTGTTGCACGACCTGCCTCCGCGTGTCGACGAGGCTCTCCATCCGGTTGGCGAGCTCACGACGCTGCGCGCGCGCGGCCTGGTAGGCTTCGGCGGGCGTCGCACTGGATGGCGTGCCACCCGCCAGTACCGGGGCCGCCGACTGGGTGACGGCGCCCGGGCCCGCGGGCGCGGAGGGGGCCGGCGTGGCGGTCTGTTGCATGGGCCCCCTACGCGAACCGGCTCACACCAGTTTCGCCTCGAGCGTCATCGGCACGCTCGCCAGCGCCTGCGACACGATGCACCCCTTCTTGGTGGCCTCGGCGTGCTGCTGGAAGTCGGCCGCCGCAAGGCCCTTCACCTTCCCTTCCGTCTTGAGATGGATGCCGGAGATGACGAAGCCGGCGTCACCCTTGGACATCGTCACCGTGGCGACGGTGTGCACATGGTCGGGCAGGTGTCCCGCCTTGTTGAGCGCGTTCGACAGCGCCATCGAGAAGCAGGCAGCGTGGGCGGCACCGAGGAGTTCCTCGGGGTTCGTGCCCTTGGCGGACTCGAAGCGTGTGCCGAACGAGTACGCGCCGTCCAGGGCGCCGCTGCCGGTCTTCACATGGCCCTTGCCGGCCTTGAGGTCGCCCATCCAGCGGGCGTCGGCGGTACGTGTGAGCATGGATGGTCTCCGATGTCGAATGAAAGGGATCGCGCTCGCGAAAGATATCGCGGTGCCATTGCGCGGGCACGAAGGCGGCGGTTAGAACTCCGGTTCCACCTCCACCCGGACCCCGCCGATGCCGCTGCCGTCCCCCGCCCGGATCCTCGCCACCGCCTGCGCGGCGCTCTTCCTCGCCCCGGCACCCGCCCCCGCCCAGGAGGACGCGGCCCTCGTCGCGCGCGCCCGGGCGATCCACGCGCGCGTGCTCACGCTCGACACGCACGTGGACATCTCGCCGGCGGCGTTCCGGCGCGACGCGGCGAACTACGTCACGGGCGTGGAGCGCAACCAGGTGGACCTCCCGAAGATGGAGGCCGGCGGCCTCGGCGCGGTCTTCCTCATCGTGTACACGGGTCAGCGCGGCCAGCTCGACTCCACCGGCTACGCGGCTGCCTACGCCGCGGCGATGGAGAAGTTCGCGGCCATCCATCGTCTCACCGACTCCCTGGCGCCGGACCGTGCGGGCCTGGCGCTCACCGCGGCCGACGCGCGGCGCATCCACGCCAGCGGGCGTCGCGTGATCTTCATCGGCGTCGAGAACGGATTCCCCCTCGGCGCCGACCTCTCCCGCATCCGGCAGTTCGCGGACCTGGGTGCCCGCTACCTCTCCCTCGCGCACAACGGCCACAGCCAGCTCTCGGACAGCAACACCGGCGAGCGCGACGGCGTCTGGATGCACGACGGCCTGAGTCCGCTCGGCCGCGACGCGATCCGGGAGCTCAACAGGTGGGGGATCATGATCGACATCTCCCACCCGTCGAAGCAGAGCATGATGCAGACGCTCGCGCTCACCCGGGCACCGATCATCGCCTCGCACAGCGGCGTGCGTGCGATCTGCAACCACAGCCGGAACCTCGACGACGAGCAGTTACAGGGGATCAAGAAGAACAACGGCGTGGTGCAGCTGGTGGCGTTCAACAGCTACGTGAAGTGCGGGCCCGCGGTGGACAGCGTACCGGCGGCCGAGCGGAAGCGGGCGACGGTCAAGGACTACGTGGACCACATCGATCACGTGGTGAAGCTGATCGGCATCGACCATGCCGGGATCAGCTCGGACTTCGACGGCGGCGGCGGCGTGGACGGCTGGAGCAACGCGAGCGAGACGTTCAATGTCACGCTCGAGCTCGTGCGGCGCGGCTACAGCGAGGTGGACATCGCCAAGATCTGGAGCGGCAACCTGCTGCGGGTGCTCACGGACGTGCAGCGGGTGGCGGCGCGGTTGCAGGCCACGCGATAGCACACAGGCGGCGTCCACCGGCGGGCACCGGGACCGCTGGAGGCCGTCAGGTGCGTCGGACGAGCGTGAGGATGGAGTAGAGCGCGACCGCCTCGTCGTCCTGATTCCTCACCTCGACGTCCCACTCCACGACGCCCTGCGGGATCTCACCCTCCCGGGGATCCTTCGCCGTCTTCTGCTTCACCGTGAGCCGCACCTGGATGGTGTCGCCCGGGTAGACGGGCTTGGTGAACCGGAGGCGCTCCAGCCCGTAGTTCGCGAGCACGGGCCCGAGCGCCGGGTCCACGAAGAGGCCGGCGGCCGCCGAGACGATGAAGTAGCCGTGCGCGACGCGCCCGGTGAAGACGCCGTTCGACCGGGCGGCCTCCTCGTCCATGTGCGCGTAGAACCGGTCCCCGCTCAACTCCGCGAAGGCCTCGATGTCGGTGAGGGTGATGGTGCGCGTGCCGGTGACGAGGGTGTCGCCGATCCGCAGCTCGTCGAAGGTCTTCCGGAAGGGATGGACGGCATCGGTCTGCGTGGCGGCGCCTGCGCTCCACTCGCGCGTGATCGCGGTGAGCATGGACGGACTGCCCTGCACCGCCGTCCGCTGCATGTAATGCAGCACGCCGCGCGCGCCCCCCATCTCCTCGCCGCCGCCGGCGCGCCCGGGACCGCCGTGCACCAGGTTCGGCAGCGGCGAGCCGTGGCCCGTGCTCTCCTTGGCGCTGGTGCGATCCAGCACCAGCAGGCGCCCGTGATACGGGGCCACGCCAAGCACCACCGAGCGCGCGACCTCGGGGTCGGCGGTGATCAGCGAGCCGCAGAGCGAGCCCCGCCCGCGCTTCGCGAGCTCGATCGCCTCGTCGAGCGTCCGGTAGGGCATCACGGTGTTCACCGGCCCGAACGCCTCGATGTCGTGCGGTTCGCTCCGCGCGAACGGCGCGTCGCACACCATGAGCATCGGCCCGAAGAACGCCCCGCGCTCGCGGTCCGCGCCGACGACGTCGAAGTCGCCGCCGCCGAAGACCAGCTCACCAGCCTCGCGGATCCGCTCGGCCGCCGCGCCCACGTCCTTCACCTGGCCCCGGCTCGCGAGCGGCCCCATGCGCACACCCTCGACCGCCGGGTCGCCGACCGTCGTCTTCCCGAGCCGCGCGCGCAGCGCCTTCACCACGTCCCCTTCCATGCCGGCCGGGACGATCGTGCGGCGGATGGCCGTGCACTTCTGCCCGGCCTTGGTCGTCATCTCGCGCACGACCTCCTTGATGAAGAGGTCGAACTCCTCGGTGCCCGGGGCTGCGTCGGGCCCGAGGATCGAGCAGTTGAGCGAGTCGGCCTCCATGTTGAACCGCACGGAGTGCTCCACCACGGCCTTCCCTTCCTTGAGCATGCGGCCCGTGGCCGCCGAGCCGGTGAAGGCGACGGCGTCCTGCTCGGTGACGTGCGAGAGGAGGTCACCGGCGCTGCCGCAGATGAGCTGGATCGCCCCCTCCGGCAGGATCCCCGATTCGATCATCGCGCGGAACATCGACTCTGTGAGGAAGCTCGTGGCGGTGGCGGGCTTCACGATGCAGGGCACGCCGGCGAGGAGGGCCGGCGCCAGCTTCTCGAGCATCCCCCAGCAGGGGAAGTTGAAGGCGTTGATCTGGATCGCGACGCCCTCGAGCGGCACGCAGATGTGCCGGCCGGCGAAGGTCCCGACCTTCGAGAGCGACTCGGCGGGCCCCTCCACGTGATAGGTCTCGTTCGGGAACTCGCGCCGCCCCCGGCTCGAGTAGGCGAAGAAGGTCCCGATGCCGCCCTCGATGTCCACCCACGAGTCCGACCGCGTGGCACCGGTGGCGGCGGAGAGTGCGTAGAAGGTCTCCTTCCGCTCCATCAGGTGCTTGGCCATCGCCTTGAGGAGCGCGGCACGTTGATGGAAGGTGAGGGCACGGAGCTTCGGGCCACCCACGCGCCGCGCGTACTCGGCCATCCCCTTGAAGTCGAGTCCGCCGCTCGACGCCTCGGCGACCGGCTCGCCGGTGACCGCGTGCAGCAGCGTCGCCGCCTTGCCGGTGCCGGCGACCCACTCCCCCATGGCATAGTTCTGCAGTCGCGTCATGTCGTGCGTGTCTCCGTCCAGGACTTGAGCACGGCCGACTGCGTCGGCCGGTCGGCGGGGACCTCGCGCAGCGGCTCCACGGCGCGCCAGGTGGCGCGCATCGCATCGGGGAGCTGCTGGTAGAGTGCGGTGCCCTCGCTCTTCCACCTGAGCATCTCGTCGCTCACCGCCTTCACCACGCGCGCCGGGTTCCCCACGGCGACGCTCCGCTCGGGGATCACCATGTCCTGCGGCACGAAGGTGAGCGCCCCGATGATGCTGCCGGCCCCGATCACCGCGTTGTCCATCACCACGGCGTTCATGCCGATGAGGGCGTTGGCCCCGATGCGCGCGCCATGCACCACCGCGCCGTGCCCGATGTGGGCGCCCGCCTCG